>CALIZB010000092.1 GCA_938028625.1 uncultured Bacteroidia bacterium
ATAATTTTACCTTGTTTTATATATACATCTGCCCCATTAACTACTTTATAGCGTTTGCCGTCAGAGGTTTTTATGCCATCTACTTTCTTTTTAGGAATAGGAGAAAATCCACAATCTTTTTCACCTTTGAACTCAAAACCTTTTACTTCATTTTCATCATCATAATGCACACGTCCAGAGGAGTATATAAGATATATGAATAAAGTTGTAGAAAAACCAGATAATAGTAAAGCTATAGAGTATTTGTTTCTTTTTCCCTGCCCAAGAAACTGAAAAGCGAGCAATATAAGTATTATTGATATTGCTACAGAGGCAATTATAGCTTGTGTATATCTGTCTTTATGTATTTTCATGGTGCAAATATAGTAAAGATAAAGTTAAATATTTTACTCTTCAGCTATTTTTTATCATATATGTATAGTTTTAGTTAGTTTTTATTTGTTTCTTGTTCTTAGGTTGTTGTTTTGTAGTGCTTGTATAAAAAAATGATATCTATATTTTGAGATTAAATTTTTTTTATTACTTTTGCATCGTGTTTGGGGGATTAGCTCAGTTGGCTAGAGCGCTTGCATGGCATGCAAGAGGTCATCGGTTCGAATCCGATATTCTCCACAAAATTACTTTTTATTTATGCAAACTGGAGACATTACTGTACAAGAACTAAAACAACGTTTGGATTCAGGTGAAGATATTATCCTTATAGATGTTAGAGAACCCCATGAACGCGAAATATGCCATATCGGCGGGATACTTGTTCCTTTAGGTACTATTCCTCAAAAAATCAGTGATTTAGCTCAATACAAGGATAAAGAAGTAATTGTATATTGTCGTACAGGGGGTAGAAGCTCTAATGCAGTAGCTTTCTTGAAAGAACAGGGATTTGTGAACCCCCGTAATCTCGTAGGCGGTGTGCATGCTTGGTCTGACAACATAGATAATTCTATGCCCAAATATTAAGATAAATTTGTACAGTATGATGCGTGACTCAATAAAACTGAAACCACGCATTTTTGTTTGGATGTATAAAAATTATACTTACCCACCATTATATAAAATAAAAAACCGCATCTTTACATAAGATACGGTAGACTGTATGAATTTGAAATTATCGTGGTAGTATTTTAATTTAAGGTTGTATGGTTACGGGGAAGGTAATATCTACATCTGTTGTGCCTCCTGCATTAGTAATATCTCCCGAGGCTACTCCTGTGGCAGATTTATTGGGCTGATGTCTTAATACAATCCTTAAAGTAGCAGAACCTGCGGCACCTGTCTGAAAAGAAAACCGCAGTCCCACAGGCTTGCCGTTAGCATCAAAATCAACGTAAGTGAAGTTGCTTAAATTTCCTGTGGATTGATAAAAAAACTGATGGGCTTCCTTCTCATTGTTAATTTCATCAGTGATATTATGTGTATGTCCTGCATGACTCTCATCTAACAAGGTTAAGTACCCTGAATAGAAAGAATTTGCTTTGAGAGTAAGTGTACCTATAACAGGGGGATTTCCGCCATCTCCGTCTATATCTTTCCAGACAACCTCTGTGCTGTCTGAACTTAACAACGTATTTTTTACTTTGAGTTTTACCGTAGTAATTAACTCCTCTTCATTAGGTGCGGGTTCAGGGTCATCTTTTTTCTTTTTACACCCGTCTAAAATCAGTACTGCTATCATAGCAAATACTACAAATACCCATGTGGATTTTTTTGTTTTCATATTCATATTGCAAAACTAATACAAATGCAACAAAGTTGCAAAAATTAAGTAAAAAAAATTTGTGCATCATTCACTGATGTTATTCAAAATAAGGATATTATAACGGTCATTTCGGTACGCTGCGCTACTCAATGACCGATTGTGTAGTCATGACGCAGTAAAAAATACGCTTAGAAACTAAAAACTCAGGCATACTAAGTATAAAGTGTCAAAATAACTGTTTTTTTTAGGTTTTTTGTTTTTTCTTTTTTGCGGCAGGGAATAGCACGTTATTGAGAATAAGCCGATAACCGGGAGAATTTTTGTGCAGGGACAAATCCGTGGGAGGGTCATTAACGTAGTGCATATAATCTTCGGGGTCATGACCGCCGTACCAAGTCCATGTTCCTTTGCCATAGTTTCCGTGAATATATTTGGCAATATCTAAATTTTTGTACTCACCCATAATCAAAACTTCGGATTTTATGTATTTCTTCATAAAAGCAGTAGTTTGTCCCATAAATCCAGGAATAACAAGAGTATGATTTTGACACAACATAGAAGGAACAGGGTCCCATTTTGCAGAGAACTCAAATAGAGTAAAAAAGTCGTTAGTTTCGTTCATATAACGATTGATTGTGTTGGTAGCATCAATATCAGAGTGTTCGTATTCTATGGGGTTGTAGCTAATGTTAAAGTCTTTGAAAGCAAAGGTATTTTTGAAGTTCAGTTTTTGATTAGCATGCGGGTCTATGTCATCATGGTCAAAAACGGAAGGGCATATATCTGTTTCTGAGGCACTCAGGGCAATATCATACGTATCTGTAGCGGAGCACATAGCAAACAGAAACCCGCCGTTTCCTACAAATTTTCTTATTTCCTGCACTACGGCTAGTTCCATTTTGGATACTTTGGTGTAGCCAAACTTTTTTGCCATAGTTTCATAGGTATTTACCTGTTCCTTATACCAGGGTGTTGCTCCCTGACTTGCCCAGAACTTGCCGTACTGTCCTGTAAAATCTTCATGGTGTAAGTGTAACCAGTCATAATCTTTGAGTTTTCCTGTAAGGATTTCTTCAATGAAAATTTTGTCATAAGGAATTTCTGCGTAGGTCAGCGCTAAGGTAACGGCATCGTCCCAAGGAAGTTTATCTTTTGGAGTAAAAACAGCAACTTTTGGTGGCACTTCTAAACGCATAACATCCATATTTACATCTTCTTTCTGAATTTCAGCCCGAATTGCGTTAGCTTCTGCATCACTAATGACTTGGTAAGACACGTTGCGTATCCGAAGTTCATTTTCAAAATTAGTTGTGTAAGCAAACATGAAAGAACCTCCCCTGTAATTGAGTAACCAATCCACATTTACCTGACTTTTTAATACATAATACGCAATCCCATACGCTTTGAGGTGGTCTTTTTGGGTGTTATCCATATAGACCAGAATTTCATTAGAATACATCTTTATACACGCTACAAGAACTGCAAAAAATAAAATCAGTCGTTTCATACGGCTAATATACTGAAAAAACATGAATGAGTATATAATTTTTTCATAATTGCTCCTCATTAACTGAGAATTCAGAATATCTACTTGATTTGAAAGAGATTGCTTACATATATGAAGTTTAATTGAATAAACACAAAGTCTTTTGTTAAATTGATACAAATTGTTATCAATATCAGTGTAGAGTAAATGCTGTATAAAATCTATTGCTTGGTGAAGAGATATTCTTGTATTTCTTTCCATGCCTGTTGTTTAGCTTCTTTGTTTGTGAGCATCTGCGCTAATGAAGGAAGATACCTGATTTCGCATTCTTGCTTTTGCAACCATTTTTCAACGGCTTTGGAGAGTTTGCTGTCCATATAAAAAATGACTTTGGGAGCAGTGTTAAGTATAATTTCAGGATTTTGAATAATTTCCTGTGCGTTATATGCGGCTATGGTGTCCAGGGTATATTTAAATCCTCCTGTTATGATTTTTTCAAACTGTTCTCGGTGTGCGGGCGGCATCCAGTTCTGGCTTACGGTCTTGTAATGAAGCAGAAATATTGTAGAGGCATTTGTATTATACAAAATATACTTGAAGGTATGAACCTCTTTCTGAGGTGTTTTTTTAGGTTCATTAAGTAAAAAAAGCGTATCGTATTCAAAAAGATAAAGCATGGTATTATCTATATTTTAACACCTATCAATAACATATCATCTGTTTGAGGATTGTTTTTTTTCCACTCAAACATATATTTTTTGAAGTACTCTGATTGTTCTGACATATTCATAGGGTATATGTGTTCTAATAAGCTAGCTAATTGTTTACGAGAGAATTTTTTATTGTCCTCTCCACCAAATTGGTCTGTAAGACCGTCTGTGAACATGTAAAAAGCATCTTTTGGATTTAGTT
The DNA here is from genome assembly GCA_938028625.1 of uncultured Bacteroidia bacterium. Taxonomy (GTDB): domain Bacteria; phylum Bacteroidota; class Bacteroidia; order JANWVE01; family JANWVE01; genus JANWVE01. The sequence continues at coordinate 4,095 of CALIZB010000092.1, forward strand.
TTATAGTCTGTGCAGTAAAAGTGTATTCATGTTGTCCGCCTATGGGCATTTTATCTGTTTTATATTCTTGTATTTGTCCGTTCTGAAAAATATACAGAATATGATTTGCTCCTGAGAATTGTAATTCATTAGTTTTCAGGTTCAAACGGCATATAGATATATCCATACCATCTTGAATAACGCCATATTCATCAGTATTGCTACTTTGTAGTGTTTTTTGAATAGAAGTATGAAGTTTAGTAAGAATTTTATCTGTATCGTATATTTTGTCTTGTCCTACAATAGTATGTAAAGACATACTTCCAATTAAAGACATAAATGCACCAGGTACACCGTGTCCTGTACAATCTCCTGCGGATATAAAGAAATAATCATCTATTGGCAAAGCCCAGTAAAAATCTCCGCTTACGATATCTTTGGGTGAAAAATAAATAAAAGAATTTGGTAGATATTTTTGAATATCTGCTAAACTCGGCATAGTAGCAGATTGTATGCGTTTGGCATAACGTATGCTATCCTGAATGTCTTTATTTTGCTGTTCTATAACCTGAGTGCGTTCTATAATCACTTGTTCCAAACCTTCGTATAAAAAAGCATTGTCAAACATATTAGCTACTTGGTCTGAAAGCAGTTTTATGTAAGTTATATGAGCATCTGTAAAATAGTTGGGTTTTTTTGTTTTTTCTGCATAGATAGTAGCAATAGTTTCATTTTTATAGACAACTGGATAAATCATGAAAGAAGCCGTTTTATTAGCTTGTATGTAGGGGTTATTTTTGTACTCTGCTTGGTGTAGGGCATTAGCTTCTAGTATCATTCTTTTTTCTTTGGCACTTTGAGAGATAATCTCTTCGGGAAGAAGCGGATTTTCAGTATAGATATATTGCTCGTTTTGTGCTATAATGTGCTTATTAAGTTGACTTTGGTAGTTAGGAAAAACAATACTCACTCTGTCTAATTTTAGATAGCTGATAATTTCATGAATAAGTGCTTGTGCTAGTTTAGAGACCTTAATTTCGTGTGCTAGTAGATTAGTAGCTTGATTTACTTGCTCTAAAACTGCAATATGCTTATTGAATTTTACATCTAAAAAATAGCTTTTTGCCGCTTCCTCAACAGTGAGTCTGAGGTCAGTAGCGTCCCAGGGTTTGGCAATATATCTGTACAACTGTGCCTGATTGATAGCACTGACTACAGAGTTCATAGTTGCTTGTCCTGTAAGTAAAATTTTACGGGTAGTAGGCAATATCTGATGTACTTCTTTAAGCAGTTCATCTCCTTTCATACCCGGCATAAGTTGGTCAGAAATGAGTACAGGAATATCTTTGTTTTCGGCAATTAAGTCTTGTAAGAGTTCTAATGCTTCTTCACCGCTTTCTGCGGGTTCTATTACAAAATTATCACCAAGAGAAAACTCTAATTCTTTTGATAGACTATCTAATACTACTTTCTCGTCATCTACACAAATAATAACAGGTTTGGACATAAACAAGGCAAAAATACAATAAATTGCTATGAACTGTACAAATTTTTGTTTGGCTTTGATAAAAACGTATCTAAACCAAAATGATGTAAAATTGAATTTAAGGAGTCAACTGAAAATAAACTGTATTTTTGTGGCATGTCCAATTTTGTAGATTATGTAAAAATTATTTGTCGTTCTGGGAACGGGGGTGCGGGTGCTGTATCTATGCGCAGAGAAAAATTTGTTCCCAAAGGCGGTCCTGATGGTGGTAACGGTGGAAAAGGAGGAAGTATTTATCTGGAAGCAGATAGCCAAATGTGGACATTATTAGATTTTAGATATAAAAGGCACTTTTTTGCCGAAAACGGTGAAGGAGGAAAAGGAGCATTAAAAACAGGAAAAAATGGTAAAGATATTATACTTAAAGTACCCGTAGGTACAGTAGCCAAAGACGCAGTTACGGGTGAAATAATAGGTGAAGTAACTGAACATAACCAAAAAATTCTTTTATTAGAAGGTGGTAGAGGGGGAATGGGAAACGCTTTCTTCAAAACTTCTACTCACCAAACACCAAGGTTTGCACAGCCAGGCGAGCAAGGAGAAGAAAAAGAAATTATATTAGAATTAAAACTGTTGGCTGATGTAGGTTTAGTAGGTTATCCTAATGCAGGAAAATCTACTTTACTTTCTGTAATGACCGCCGCTAAACCCAAAATTGCGGATTACCCTTTTACTACGCTTGTGCCTAATCTGGGGATTGTACGGTACAGAGAGCAGTATTCTTACGTAATGGCAGATATACCTGGAATAATACAAGGCGCATCAGAAGGAAAGGGATTAGGTATGCGTTTTCTACGGCACATAGAGCGAAATTCTGTGTTATTATTTATGGTATCCGCAGAAAATGAAAATATTGCACACGCATACAATGTATTGGTATCAGAATTAGAAAAATTCAATCCTGAACTGCTATCTAAAAAACGTCTGTTGGCTGTATCTAAAATAGATATTTTAACAGAAGAAGATTTGGCTAAAGTAAAAAAAACACTTCCTGAAAACACAGAAACTATATTTATCTCATCAGTATCCCACTTTGGTTTGGAAGAATTAAATGACAAAATATGGTCAGCACTGCAAACATAGTAGATGTATCCCTAAAAAAGTTGTAAGATATTTTTTTATTGTAAAAAAATGTGTTATATTTGCTATTGAATATGAAGTCATTTGTTCTATTCTTGTTCTTGTTCTTGTTTTTATTCTTGTCTGTAAATAAGGTGTCTTTTGCTCAAAAAGCATTGCCCGCAGCAAGTATTGATGCTAACTGGGTTGTTCAAATTCCCAATAATAATCCTGTTCAAAAAGAATATGAAGCGTCCATTTCCGCACTCAACTTTTCCCAAGAGCAGGCTTATCGCTTCTTTAACTGGTACAGCGAAAATCTTGTTATTTTTCAGTTAGATTATGCTTCTCAGAAGGTAAAAATTATTCTTGGTGTGGATTACAGACCAAACTGGACAGCCACAGACTGGAATAACTATCTTGCTCAAAAAGCGAACAAAGCAAAAAGTAAAAACGTTAATTTTTAATATCATTGCTCAATTTAGTAAAAATGAAAAAATGCAATATAATACTTGTTCTTGTTCTTGGTTTATTACTTTCTCAACAAGGGTTCAGCCAAATTGTCGGTCCCAGCGCTTTCCTGAAAGGTAACTACGTGGAGGTGGCTGTTTCTGGCTGTGGCACTTATGGAACGTCAACACCTGCACCCGCAGGCTATCACCCAAATGTAGGTTCTACCTTAGGTTTTGTAGCTGACCCTTCTAAAAATGGCTGGACAGTTCCTGGTCCTGGTACTTTTCCTAATTATATGGGAGACTATTTTGTACCTGGTTCACCTGAGGAGGGTTGGGGAATTCAATTTACAGGCGGTAATTATGGAAACTATAACCTGTGCAGTATGACAGGCCCAAGCGGTGGAGTTACAGGTTCTATCACAGGTTACACTGCCACATCTTCTACCATTAGTACTACATGGGTAGGGAACGTAGGCTCTTTACGCATAGAACAAACGACTACAATATACCTAGACTCTCTATTCATTCTTACATGTATGGATATACGTAATACAGGTACCTCTACTGTAAATAACGTATATTACATGCGTAATGTAGACCCTGATAATGAACAACCTTGGACATTTGACTTTCGGACTAATAACACTATTGTATACCAGCAGCCCATGTCTCCTGATTTTAGAGCTTTAGTAAAAGCCGTAGGTCTGGTACATAACGCTTATCTTGGTTTAGGAACAAAGGATCCCCGTGCAAGAGTATCCTATGGCGGATTTTTTAATAGAATTCCAACAGATGTCTATAATGGTACAGGCGGACTAACTGGCACACTTGGTTCAACTGCTACCTCCATCGATGAAGCCATTTCCATAGCTTTTAATCTTGGTAATCTCGCTCCTGGTCAGTGTGCAAAATTTGCTTATGTATACATTCTTTCAGAAAGCCAACTAGAATCAGCTTTGAACTCTACTATACCGAGTTTTATTGCCGATAACGTAGATATTTCTAACAATCCTGTGGTTGATATAACCAAAGATTGTAATGGAACAGTAACTCCTGTTACTCTGGAAATAGCACCTAAACCTGGTGCATGCCCTATTAGCTGGACGTATACATGGTCTCCTGCTACAGGTTTAAACACTACTACAGGTACTACGGTTATTGCTACTCCGTCTGATACTACTATTTATACCGTAACAGGTACAGATGATTGCGGAACAGTAATCTTTACCCGAAATATCAAGGTTAATGTTACACAGATAACTACATTTACCACAGACCCGCCTTTGTTTGATATTAACCCGCAAAAAATATGTACAGGTCAGCCACTTACACTTGCTGTGCCGCAAAGTGCATACTTCCCGGGCTACAAATATTGGACAGACTTTAACGGTGATAATGTTTTTGATGATAGTCTAGAATACGTGGCTACGTCAGCAGGTACTATGACCTATACCTACACTTCCCCAGGTACTTATGTGCTAAAATACCGAGTAAGAAATGCAGATAGTTGTTTTGCAACCATTACACGTGTAATAGAAGTAGTTCCTACTCCTGTGGCAAGTGTTGTGCTTCAAAAAGACACCGTTTGCGAAGGTAAACCTTTGTTTATAGGTAATAACTCTACTTTTGCCAATGCTTATGATTGGTTATTCTTCAACAGTAGCGCTACTAATGCTTTACCTCCGCGAGCGGATACCACTACCGCAGGATTTAGTGTAGTATTCTCTACCCCTGGTACGTATTCTATACGATTGACGGCAAAAAATACCATAGGTTGTACCGACATAGATACAAAGTTTGTAACTGTTATTCCTGCACCTAATGCTAACGTTACATTAAGCGATAGTATTGTTTGTGTAGGCGACCCTGTTACTTTCACTACAACAAATACAGGAAATTACTCATGGGATTTCAGTGAAACAGGTATAACTACACCTCTATACAATGTTCCTAATCCTGTACGTGTATTTACCTCACCTGGAGTATATACCATTGGATTTACGGCTTACGGTAGTACATATAATTGTGAAAAAACTATTTACAGAAAAGTACGTGTATTAGAAAAGCCTTCTCTAAACATCAAGGTTTCTGATACTTTGGCTTGTGTGAATGAGGTACTAATGTTCAGAAATCAAACTACTATGACAAACAATGGTCAGGTAAATAGCTATCTATGGAACTTTGGTGATGGTGGTACTTCTACTGTTATGAACCCTATGTACGTGTATAAAAACCCTGGCACATATTGGGTAAAACTTACGTTTACGACTGCTTACGCAGGTAAAACTTGTACCTATCAAGATAGTCTGAAAGTAGTAGTTAGTGAAGCTCCTGATATCAAAGATATTATTGCAAATCCAGACTCGGCTATTGCTATGCCACTCCAAAATATACAATTTACACCTATTTATACTAGCAATTTAACGCCTAATACTTTTGCATGGACATTCGGTGATAACTCCGCAGGTAGTAACGCAGAAATTCCTACACACGCCTACGCAGACGCAGGTCTATATCCCGTAAAATTGATTATCACTAATAAGAACGGTTGTACGGATACCTTAATATTCCAAATGCGTGTGATTGATACCGACAGCTTGTTTATCCCCAACATTGTAACTCCTAACGGCGATGGTAAAAATGATGTGTTCAAAGTACGCTACAAACAAATCAAATCTTATCATATAGAAATCTACAATCGTTGGGGGGCAAAAGTATTTGAAAGTGATGACCCTAATGAAACTTGGGACCCTATCAAAGAACAAGATGGAGTATATTATTACTTACTTGTTTGTGAAGGTAGATTTGGTACAAACTATAACCGAAGAGGTAATATAACCATAATGCGATAACTAATCCATTATACACACAAAAGCAGGAGTTCTTCTCCTGCTTTTTTTATATTGCCTGAAATAGTTTTTTAATATAATTACAAGTATGCTTCATGCGACTGCCATACCAAGAAAACATTTCCCCATCAACTAAAAGTATATTTGATTTAGGAAGTATGTTCTGTAATTCTTTTATATGTTTTGGTTTGAACGGATAAGGTTCAGAAGATAAAAAAACATACTCAGGATTAAGCCTTTTTATATCATTTTCTGTAAGTTCAGGATAACGGGAATTTGTATTGTCAATAGCATTTTTTAATCCAAAATGAGATAAAACTGCATGAATAAATGTATCTTGACCTGCTACCATATAAGGATTTTGCCAAATAAAATATAAAAATGTGCCTGAAAACACGTTTTTATAGCTCTCAAATTCGTTTTTAATACAGGTATACAAGTGTTGTGCAGGTAAAATGGCATCTATCAGTTCACCGATATTGAGTATCATTTCAAAAGCGTCATCAAGAGTTTTGATATTGGTTACATACACAGGGCAGATTTTACTGCATTCTTCAACTATTTCTTTCGTATTCTCTTCCTGATTGGCAATAATCAAATCAGGTTGTAGTTGTTGTATTTTGTCAATATGAATCTGTTTTGTACCCCCCACAATTGCTTTTTCTTTTCTCCACTGAATGGGATGTACACAAAATTTTGTTATGCCAACAACTTTTGTATTTAATCCTAAATCATGCAAGAGTTCTGTCTGTGAAGGTACTAAGGAAATTATTCTCTTGGGCGGAAAAACAGATAACTCTACGTTTCTCTGCAAGCCATCTTTGAAAACACGCATATCAAAAACACAAAACAAAAATATAGAAAAAAATCAAAACGCTTTGCTATCTTTGCGAATATATGCAAGAGTATAAATTAGAAAAAATAGCGAGGGAATTGTCTGTATCCTCGCCCATGATTGTAACCCTCCTTAAAAAGCAGGGGTTTTTGATAGAAGACAAGCCTGATGCCAAAATTACTTTTGAAATGTATCAGTTTTTATGTCAGGCATTTGGTAAAACTATCCAAAGTATTGAAAATACAGACAACAAAGAACTTGACAAAACCCGACCTCCTGTAACGATTGCCTTCCGTATAGTCAGCGAACCTAATAAACAGAACTTTAAGCCTTTTTGTATAGTCAAAGAAAATAAAACGGTTCAGATGCTTACAGAACAGGAAATTATTCAGTTGTTCCCTAACAATGGCAGGGTATATGACACGCTCAACAAAATTCAGGATTATGACTATGTATTGTTTGACAACTATTATTTAAGTCCTATATTTAATCAGAACAGTTCTGAAATCAGCAGTAAGTATCATGTATTCGGATACCTTAATTTAGACAAAGCGGTAGATTTTACAGATGTACCTGTTGCCCCTGTGCTGGAATATACCAAAGTGTTTAATCCCACTCAACCTGATTTATCTATCAGCCATATTATTGACAGACTGCCCAATGATGTGTTTTTTATTATAGACCAATCCCCTGAGAAGTATGTCTATGGGCCTTTTGTATTCTACAATGACAGCCAGAACTTTGACTACTACGGGGATAGTATAAAGGAAATTGTCTGTATAGAAGAGTTTAAGAAATATTTTATCAGCAAAGTTTTGCTTCGTTTTTCATGGCAAGACCCTGCTCTCAAAAAGTATTTTTATGAGTATCATGAACGGTATAAACACAATACGCCTGTCGGAAAACCTGTCCGTTTTATTACAGACATAGACAAACTGATTGAGTATGCGATTGACAAAAACTATGCTATTGACGCAGCAGACGATAAATATGTACTGGCAGAATTTAATAAAATCAATGAAGCCCTTAAAACTAATAAAACAACTCCACAGGTTATTGCCTATCAGCGATTACCTGAAAGTATCAAACAAAACCGTAACAAACGTCTTGTAGAACTTACCCAAAGTATAGAAACCTTAAAAAATGAAATACAGATTGTTAAGGAAGAGATTGTTAAAAATATTATTCAAAATCTAAAACAGGAACAGCCCCAGCTTTTAGAACCTTTTCTGGATACCTTTGAAGACCTTGCTAAAAATGAACTTGGCTATAAAAGTAAAGTAGAGGAACTGCAAAAGCATATAGATTTACTTAAAAATGAACAGTCTCAGGTTAAAGAGTCTATCAAAAAACTGAAAAATGAACGGGAAGCAGAGATTAACCGTATGCTTCAGGAAAAAAAAGAAGAAATTTCATCACTCAATAGACAAATAGAAACACTTAAAAAAGAACTTCAGCCTATGGTAGATAACTATACCTTAATTCATGGTGTAGAGGATTTGTATCAGAAAAAAATAGCTTTAGAAAAAGAAAAAGGTGAATTAGAACAGAGAGTATCTCATTTACAAAATAATCTCACGCATCTGGAAAGCAAAGTCAGGCAAATTGTAGAAGAGGGGCAGGAAGAATTAGTCAAAAAATTACTTATAGACAGAACCATACAGGTATACACGGAGGAAGCACTTAATTTACAACATCGCAAAACGAATATTTTTGTACCTCAAAAAGAAAATGTTACCGCTGGAGATTATCTGATGCTGGAAGATGTAGTAAAACATATCAGGCAAGGATTTTATCAAATTGAACGCCCGATATCTTCCGAAGACATTCTAAACTGTCTGTATTCTTTTACACAGGAATATCTTACTTTACTTTGTGGCAGGACAGGGTCAGGAAAATCCAGTCTGGTAAAACAGTTTGCCAACCTCCTCGGATTACAGCCAAATATCAATTTTTGTGCTATTTCTGTTCAAAAAACATGGAACTCTACCGCAGACTATATAGGTTTTTTTAATGCTATCACCCGCAAATACGAACCTGTCAATATAAACTTTTTTAACTTTTTACAGCAGGTACACCATAATATAGACGCTAATCCTGCACCGTTTATCTGTTTAATGGATGAGATGAACCTTGCACAGATTGAATACTATTGGGCAGAATTTCTTAATCAGTATGATGAATATGAAAATCGTGTAGTAGATATTGGTTGGAAAGAACCTATAAAAATAGCAGATTTACTTAGTTTTGTAGGTACTATAAACATTGACCATACTACCTCTGCCCTCAGTCCAAGACTTATTTCCCGTGCTACCATCATTCATATAGAACAACCCGACAGTATCCGTATAGGCGGAGAAATGGTAAAAAATCCCGCACCCTTAATCTCCAAACAAAAACTTAAACAACTTTTTCACAAGGAACAGGAGAAAAGCAGAAATTCTGAAAGTGCTAATGAAGACTGGAATTCTCTTTTTGGAATTATAGATAAAATTGTAGTCATAGATGCCCGTATTAAACAGCGTATGCTTCGTTTTTATCATGCCTTGCAGTACAGTACCACTAGCAATTATGCATTAGACCATGCCGTATTGCAAAACCTTATTCCGTCTTTACAGGGATTTGGCAAAGAAACCGAACAGACTTTACTCAAAGTATACCGTATTCTGGAAGACCAAAATCTGCGCAAATCCCGCGATATGCTTAAAAAAATGCTGGACAAAGGCAAAGAAATCGGGGTGTATAATTATTTCGATGTGATATAAATGTCTGTGCAGTATAGTTGTTTTCTGGTTCTATATTCAAACAAAATTGGTTTGCGAAACTGAAAATAAAAAACAGAATACAGAGCAGAGATACAGATTATATGGGCAATCACAGATTTTATACTCAAAAATATGCTGTTTTAAGCACTGGTATTTTTGCAACTCATTAGGGTCTGTATGATTTTGGTTTGCAGATATGCCTGAGCGGGGAAGTTCATGTAGGTTAAGTTTTCGTTTTGTTATATTCACCAACCACAACCAAACCCTGCCGAGGTATGCCCCCAGGGGGTTACCATAGTGGCAACGTCCCTGTTACCGTCTGTCAATTAGTATATATAGCTGTTTTTTTCTTCCTTATAAGATTTGTTAAGGGTACGTTTAACCTGAATTTTTTCGTATCCCTCTATGGTATCTCCTACCTTGATGTCATCAAAGTTTTTAATCATCATACCACATTCATAGCCGGTGCCTACTTCCTTAACGTCATCTTTGAAGCGTTTGAGAGAAGCAATTTCGCCTTCGTGTACTACAATGCCTTCCCGTATTACCCGCACAAAAGTATTTCGGGTTACTTTACCTTCTTGGACATAACAACCTGCTATTGTTCCCACTTTTGAGACGTGGAACACTTCTCTTACTTCTATCATGCAGGTAACATTTTCCTGTATTTCAGGGGCGAGCATGCCTTCTATAGCTTTCTGAATTTCTTCAATAGCATCATAAATAATAGAGTAATGACGAATTTCTACATCATTGTTTTCTGCTAGTTTTCTTGCAGGTGCAGAAGGACGAACCTGAAAACCAAGAATAATAGCATTAGAAGCAGCGGCAAGGTTGACATCTGTTTCAGAAATTTGCCCTACGCCTTTATGAATAATTTTTACAATAATTTCATTGTTGGAAAGTTTGAGTAAAGAATCTGACAGGGCTTCCACAGAACCATTTACGTCCCCTTTGATAATGAGGCGAAGGTCTTTGGTATTTTTTTGTTTGCTGAACTCTTCTAATTTCAAGCGTTTGTCAATGCGTTGAAGAATATCTTTGTGTAGTCTTGCCCGTTTTTCGGCAAGCTCGCGAGCGGCTTTTTTGTCTGGTAGAGCCACAAAACTATCCCCTGCCTGTGGGGCAAGTGGTATACCCAGTACCTGTACAGGTGTAGAGGGACCTGCTTTTTGTACGCGGTTACCTCTTTCATCTAACAATGCTCTTACTTTGGCATAATGAATACCAATAACAATGTCATCACCTATTTTAAGCGTACCGTTCTGAACCATTACTGTAGCCAGAACCCCTTTTTCTTTATCCATTCGGGATTCTATGACAACACCGTTGGCTAACCGTTCAGGATTTGCTTTAAGGTCTAGCATCTCTGCTTCTAATAGTATTTTTTCTAGTAACAAATCTACATTTTTACCAAACTTGGCAGATATTTCCTGACACTGATATTTACCTCCCCAATCTTCTACAAGTATGTTAAATTCAGCAAGTTCCTTGCGTATTCTGTCAGGGTCTGAGGTAGGTTTGTCTATTTTGTTGATAGCTACAATAATGGGTACACCTGCCGCCTGTGCATGGTTGATGGCTTCTTTGGTTTGTGGCATTACATGGTCATCTGCGGCAACTACAATCACTACAATATCCGTAAGCTGTGCTCCTCTGGCACGCATAGCCGTAAAGGCTTCGTGTCCCGGTGTATCTAAAAACGTAATCTTTCTACCGTCTGCAAGGGTAACCTCATAAGCCCCGATATGCTGTGTAATACCGCCAGCTTCTCCTGCCACCACATTGGTAGAACGGATATAATCCAACAAGGAAGTTTTTCCGTGGTCTACGTGTCCCATAATCGTAACAATAGGAGGTCTTGGGACTAAATCGTCGGGATTATCTTCTTCCAAAACTTCATCTACTTCTATGGTGGGGTCTACAAATTCTACTTCAAAACCGTATTCATCAGCCAAAAAGACAATAGTATCTTCATCTAACCTTTGGTTAATGGTAACTATCATTCCGAGATTAAAACAATGCTGTATAATATCCCTTACAGGTACGTTCATTAAACCAGCTAAATCAGAGGTTGTAAGTCCTTCTGTAATCTGTATTTTTTTGGCCTCTTTAAGTCTTTCCTGTTTTTCGGCTTCTCTTTGTGCGGCACTAGACAAACGCTTTTGTTTTCTGTAATCTGCACGGTCTTTTACCTTGTTGTCTTTTTTAGTGCTGTTGAGGGTAGAAAGAGTTTGTTTAAGTTTATTATCTACATCTTTTTCGGTAAAGTTTTCCCCAGTTTTGTGTTTTTTCTGTTTGTTTTGTTGGAGTGCCTGTTGTACTAAATTTTTATCTACGGGAGCATTTTTGTCTCTTTTACGCTTACGTTTGCGCTTGTTTTTTTCGGCTTGAGAAAGTTCTACTTTTTCCTGAACTTTTTTAATACCTACGGGAGATTTTTTATCTGTGGCTTTCTCATTCTTATAACCTGTTTTTTCCTTTTTTCTGTCTTTTTCCTTTTCTTTATCCTTTTTGACCTTGCTTTTATCCACAGGAAGTTCTATTTTCCCTTTTATATTCAGCCCGCTTAATTTGGGAGTATGGTCTTTTGCCCTTATGACTTGCTCTTCATTATTCTCTGTCTTTTCCTCAGTGCTGTTTTCTATAATTTTTTCTGAAATAATTTCTGTGTTTTGTGTGATAACCAGGTCTTGCATGTTTTCTTTTTCTGCAATAAGCGTATTTGGATTTTGTTCTGATGAAGAAGAAATGTTTGTTTCTGTATTTTTATGAGTGTCAGTATCTTTTTTAACGGTTGTTTTGGACTTGGATTTGTTTTCCTGTTTTTTGTTTTTGGTATCAGAAAGTTCTATTTTACCCAATACTCTGAGCTTGCTTTTGTTTGGGTTCTCTTCGGTTTCTGTTTCTTGTTTAATTTCCTCTTTGATTTCCTCTTCGGGAGTGTTTTCTATACGTATAGAAGGGACTACTTTTTTTGTGTACTTCTGAACTGTTTTTTTTTGCGTTTCTGTAGTTTTTTCTGTTTTTACCTGTTCTTTTGTTTTTTCTATAAGCTGTTCAGATTCTTTTTTGATTTGTTTGTCTTTGGCAAATTTGTTATGGAGCAGGGTACATGCCTGCTCATCTATTTTAGTGTGTTCTCCCTTGGGCGTTTCAATATTGTTTTCGTTTAAAAAGCTAATAATTCTGTCTGTTGCTACGTTTAATTCTGTGGCGACTTCGGATATCCTTTTTTTACCTGTTTTATCTGACATGTATGGTATCTATTCTGATTTATGGTTTCAACATGCAAAATTACTGTTTTTTTTTGAAAAATGAAAAGATTTAACAGAATAAAAGCACTTACAAAAATACAGCATTGATAATCAATGCTATAAAAGTAAAGAAAAATATTGCAGTTTATTGACTAAATCCTACAAAGGTTGTAACTTGCAGTCATGAAAAAATCTTTACTTTAATGCCTATTGTTTTATGTTACAAATATGCTACATGCTCAGGATTATGCAACTACTTTGTCTGAAAGGTAAAAAATGTATTTACAGCAAAATAATACTGAAAGAATTCTTTTTTCTTCACAGAGTAGTATTTACAAAACAGGCACGGTTTCTTATACTCCGGTACAGTTTCATCAAGTGTTCGTATCCACAGATTGTGGGCAGACGTTCACAGAAGTCTATAATAAATCAGGAAATCCTGTTGAAGCAAATACGCTTCCTA
>CALIZB010000093.1 GCA_938028625.1 uncultured Bacteroidia bacterium
AAAACGGTGCAACCGTTGTTTTACAAGACGGCGTAACCTTGTATGATTGTACTTTCAAAGTAAAACCAGGCGGTAATATCCTCAATTATGATAGCAAAGACGTAGCAGGTAGATTCAAAATACAGTGGTTAGATGGTAGTAATATAACCAAAGAACTTGTATTCAATAAACCAAGAGTAAATAAACAACAAAATAAAATCAACTTAAACCATTAAAAAACACTTATGAAAACAGTATTTTCATTATTTATCCTGCTCATAGTTAGTTGTAGTGTGTATAGTCAGAACTATAGTAGTTTTGAAAAGTGGATGCCTAAACCTACAAGTCCGTATGTATTAAAGAATACAGCATATTGTGAGAGCTATCATGGAGAGAATACATGGGTAGTGTATCAAATAGATAGCGTAGTAGGTAGCAGTATAAAAGGTCGGCAGCAGTGGGTTATGCGTATGGATATGAATGGGAATAACTTGTGGAGTAGAAAACTAGTGTGTAATAACAGTTATGTAAATAGTATTACTCCTACTCCTGATGATGGGGTAATACTTACTGGACATACCCCAAACGGAAGTTACTGGATAGGATGGCTGTGTAAGATAGATAAAGAGGGTATTATACAGTGGTCGCATAAGTACAACTCTTCTGCTTCACAGAATTTTTACTATAAAAAAGCACTTTTTTATAGTAATTATATTTATATCCTGGCACATAAAATATACTCCACGTACTCTTTACCTGTTATTGTGAAAACAGACACATTAGGAAATGTTATATGGTGTAAAGAATATCAAGCATATACAGCTACACATTACCCGGGGTTTATTGGCTGTATAAAGGAAAAGCTTATCACTTTTTCTACTTCGGTTAGTGATAATGGTAGTGCTTATCTTTGTGATATAGACACGTCAGGTAAAGTAGTGTGGAATAGAATGTACAAACTAAAATATAGTACTCTCGATGCACTTATACCCATAGATGTATCTAAAATAACGGATAACACTTTTTTAGTTTCCGCTGGACATACCTATTTATCTGCATTTATCTTAGACTCTCTAGGTACAGTACTATGGAATAACTATATACCGTCACAACAGTATAATGTTAATTTTCTTCCACTTATACAGGAAAACAATAAAATATATTCTTTTGCAGCACCGTTACAAACAATATTTCATAGAGATAGTGTAAAAAATGCAACAGGAACTGTTTTTCTAAATTTAAATATTGGTTCATATCCCAATTCAAATGTGTATTATTCTAACAACATTTTTAATCATAAACATAAGAATAAATCTAATATAATAAGTGTTGTTGCTAATCCTCTCTACACAGGTTCTAATATATGGTTAAAGAAAATAGACACCACCATCTTCTTTGATGAATCTTGTTCTAAAATTGTTAAATATGTCAAAGACACAACATTACTCGTCAAAGACAGTGCTATCACGGTATCTAATTACACAACAAGTTTATCAGCATCTTCATTGATAAGCATGGTTTATCCATTAAATCTACAGTGGACGTTTGAATGTGGTAAATTAGCACCAAGTAGCATAATCTCACAACATAAACCTACATTTAACCTTGTTTTATATCCCAATCCTGCACAAGAAGCTATTACTATCCGTACAGACCTTAAAAATTATGATATACGTGTATGGGATAGTTATGGGAAATTACTTCATAGTAGCTATAATATCCAACAAAGTGATTATACTTTACCTATTGAATATCTACCACAAGGAACGTATCATATAGAATGTATCTCTAATAATCAACATTATGTTCAAACTTTTGTAAAAATACAATAAACTTATTTTAATAGATATGAAAAAGTTATTTTTTATTTTGATTTTGGCTATTTATGGCTGTTTATTACCTGCTCAAACTGTACCTGCCGTAGTGTATGACTACGGTATGAATTGTGATAACTTGTACCAAGATAGAAAAGGAAACCCTGCTATAAAAAATAAAGACTTGTTAAACTCTTCATCATTAGACGGAGGAGGATATTTTGATGGTGAGTATCAAATAGTAAACTTACTGGGAGAAAATATAGATATAATCAAATATATTACCATAGAAGCCGTTTCTTTCCCTTTTATCCCTGATTTTTCAGAGCTTGGGCATACACCTAATAGAAACTGTATTGTACTTGACTTAAATAGTGCTGCTTTTAAGGATAGCGTTACAAATGATATGTCGGGAACTTATGGGTTAAGTCAGAATTTCTATCCTCATTCAGTTTCTTTTATTCCTCCACAAATGCGCATGGAAGGCATTACTTATAATTACGATACAAGTTCTTATACATGGGGATACCCTGTGTATACAAGATTTTCACAATTAAGACTGGACGGATTTCCGGGTACAGGTTCAGGAGCATCACACTATCATAATATACAAAGCACATTATTATCGGCTTATTTCTCTTCCGGATATTCATCTCCCTTTATTTTTGTTAGTGGGCGTAGAGTTTATTATCCTGCTACTGTCCTAAAACATACTTTTTGGGACAACAATGGTAATAAAGTTTCTTTCATAATAGACCATACAAGAGGTATTTTCAGGTCTTATCCTTTTACGAATTGTGGTTACACCAGTGATGCGAATCAACATGATTTGTCCTTATTTGTGGAACGCAATAATGACAGTATTTGCAGTAAAGTTGGTTATTCTACTAATTTCTATAATAATTATTACAATTCTATTAACTATCCTCCAACAGACGCTGACCAAGAAGTAATATATTTTATGGTAAAAGGAAATAATTTTGACCAGCCCGCAGGATACAAAGACAGTTCTGGTGTACTTACCACCATTGCTTCTACCCCCTGCTATCACACATATTTTATAGACAAAAGCATAGATTTAACTAAAATCAATCCGATAGAGAAAGTTATTTACAATCCTTCCGAAGTAACCATAAAAAATGGGGTAAATCTTGTGTTTCCGAGTTGTTATACATTCAGAACCGTACGCAGTACCTATCCTAAAACCGCAGATAGCACTAATCTTAACCCCAATAACCCTAACGGCTGGAATAGCATACACAACGGCGGTCCTTATCAAGATTTAAGAGAAATTCCTATCCCGACAGATTTAAGCCCTACTTCTGACCCTAATGATGCCTCTGTGTATATCATAGAAAACGGTGCAACCGTTGTTTTACAAGATGGCGTAACCTTGTATGATTGTACTTTCAAAGTAAAACCAG
>CALIZB010000094.1 GCA_938028625.1 uncultured Bacteroidia bacterium
GAAATATGTTTTTCCTTTCTCAACGCATTTATCACTAATGTATCTGTACCTTTTATACGATTTTTCATCGCTTCACTGATATAGCTAGCATCTGTGATATAAGTGAAATTTTTAATCCTGTATCCTAATATCGGTAGCTTATAATGGATCACTTCAATAGGAATAATTTCTAAACCTTGAACCATAAAAGAATTAAGGTCTATGGCATGTAAATTTAATTGTGGGATACCTGGGTATTTGGGTTCTCTGAAAATATAAGAGAACTCTTCGCGTATCTGTTGGGCAGTCTGTGCATTAGCATAAGCATCAATAGCTCCGTTTTGAATGGCATTATATGCACGTATATCGTCTAATCCGCTGACATGGTCTTTGTGGGCATGTGTAAACAATATTGCATCTATACGGGGTACTTTAGCAGTAAGCATTTGTTGTCTAAAATCCGAACTTGTATCTATAATTATATGTTTTCCATTAGCTTCAATCCATATAGAACAACGCAAACGGCTATCATAAGGATTATTTGAAGTACATACCGCACAATTACAACCTATAGTAGGCACACCTTGTGAGGTCCCTGTTCCTAAAAAAGTAACTTTCATAAATCAGTATTATTTTCTTCTGAAACTGCTTTCTGAACTTCCATTTCTGCTTTTATTTGTCTGTTAATATCAGACAAAACAGCTATTTTTCCTTCTAATGAAAAAAACTTGTTCACTACCACTACTTTTGTATGCTTTACAATACAATATCCACCATTAAAATTTCCTTTTTCGTAGCGAAGTACATAGCCCAATGTTTTTATTTCTTCTTCTAATTCTTGAAGTTGTTTTTTTGTTACTCGCATTTTGCTTTTACATTTATACGTATATACGTAACGTACAAAAGTAAGAAAAAAATGAAAACTGTAACACTGTACATGCCGTATTGTATAAATTTATGGTATCAGACAAAAAAATGTATGACTGTATATATTATGTGAACTATTTGGGCAATATAGCAGCAAAATATTGTCTTATAACAATACAGAACTATATCTACTTTGCAAAACAAATGAACACTCAACAACACTGCAGAGTTACAAAGCACTTGGACAACACCCTTACGGTTATTTCGGACAGGAAGCGGGTCGTGCTGCTACAAACAGCGCTGCGCGATATTACCCCGTTTCTGGACAGGTATGAGTATCAGAAATCATGTGCCTTACAAACACGTAACTTTTATTGAAATTATTCACCTATTATTTCAAATTCGGTGCGCCTGTTTTTTTTGCGACCTTCTTCCGTATTATTGTCTGCCACAGGTTTAGAACTGCCGTATCCAATAGCTTCCAAACGTTTTTTGTCTATACCTTTACTGATAAGCCAGTTCATTACTTCATTTGCCCTATCCTGTGAAAGTTTTTGCAGGTAATTCGGGTCCGTACCTTTTACTCCTCCATCTGTGTGTCCTTCTATGCGTATACGTACATTAGGATAAGATTTGAGAAAATTATACACACGTTCTAATTCTTCATAAGAACGAGGGTCTAAGGTGTATTTATTGGGCTGAAAATAGATGTTATTTAACACTACTTTTTCTCCTTTTTTAATTTTATGCAGTTCAATTGTTATTTGATTATCTGCACCTTGCTTAATTTCCATTTTAGACTCATAAGGCATATAACCTTGCGCTTCTACAATTAACTCATATTCTCCACTATTTTTAAGCGTTTCTTTAAATCCATTTTGGTCATTTTTAGTGGTAGTTTTAGATTTAGATGCAATTTCTACAATATCTACATTAGTATTAATAGGCTGTTTAGTTTCTGCATCAATAACTTTACCTATCAAGCGAGTTTCTTTTACTGTAGGTTTAATAGGTGTAACTACAACTACTGACGCACTATCACTTCTTTTTTTAGGAATTTCAGGGAAGCTACGTTCTATTTTACGTATAGAATTACCGTTATGGTCTACTACAAAAAAGTTTCCTTTGCTATCTACTACAATCTCTACGGGGTTATTAAATGTTGCTATATTGGGAGGACCGTCTTTACTGCCAGCTCTACCATTTCCTGCAAACACAGAAACTGTTTTATCAATAAAATTAACACGTAAAATACAGTTATTACCCCCGTCAGCAATGTAAAGGTTATTATGGCTTTTATCCAATACTACATCACCGCCCCAACTGCCTGCATCAAAACTTGAACCTTGCCAGCCCCCGTAGTATTGTATATTATTATTTTTACCTGTTTCAAAACTCAATGAACTTACTCCATTGGTTTTATCTGTAAACCCTTTGAATTTGCTATTAAGCACCGTAGTAACCACACCATTGGGAGTAATTTTACGGATAGCTTTATTTTTGCTGTCCACAATGATAGCATTGTCGTCTACATCCATACAGATACCTAACGGATAATCAAAAGATGCCTCATTACCTTTACCATTAGCATATCCTGCCCTACCACTTCCTGCAATAGTGGTTACTGTACCATCAGGGCTTATTCTGCGTATATAATTGCCTTCCATTTCGGCAACAATAATATTGTCATTGGCGTCAATATCAATACTTGCAGGGCGGTTAAACAGTGCATTTCTGCCCACTCCATCTCTATATCCTGCCCTTCCTCCACCTGCAAATAAGGAAACTCTTCCATTACTATTTACTTTGTAAATCACATGCCCTAAATCATCAGCCACATAGATATTTCCTTTTCTGTCTGCCACAGGACAGCCATGTATACCTTTAACAAAAGTACTTACCTGTCCATCAGGAGTAATTTTTCTAATACAGTTATTACCATCATCAGAAACATAGATATTATCATAGATGTCTATACACATTCCATTAGGGCGATTAAAACGGGCTTCTGTACCTTTTCCGTCCTTAAAACCCATTAGTCCACCTGCAAAAGTGATTACCTTCCATTCTGGTTCAGGTTGTGCTGTCTGTGCTGTCATTATTTTAAGGACTATACTGATACACAATAAAATTATTCCTTTTCTGTTCATACGGGGGTTTTTACGTTATTTTAAGAATTATCGTTTGTCAAAGAAACAATAATTTTACCAAAAAGAGTTTATTCAGTATTTTTGTTTTGTGCAGTGCCTTTTTTTCTTATTCCCACATACACACGGTTAGGATACACCTGTATTCCTCTCACTTTTTTGTCTTTACAGAATATTTCAGGGGTAGCATTAGATACTCTGTCATGAATGCGCTGGTAATCAATAAATACGTCAAAATCTTTGTCTTTTACTTTTTCATACTGAGTTAAAGGTACTTTATAGTAAATATCCAATGTTTGGGGTATTAAATGCACTTCCATAGAATCAGGAACATTAAGTATCTGAATTTTTTTTCTAATCATTTTTTCTGTATACTTTCCAATTGCTCCCTGCACCATTATTGGTGTTTTTTCTATGTTCAGGTCATTGTAAGGATTGCTGGCTAGTTCTATGCGTTCCTGAAATATACTCTGATTATCTTGTAAGGTAAATATCTGAGTTTGCCATTCCTGTATGCGGTCTAGTCGGGAAGGTGTACCGTATATCCACACAGAATCAGGAATAAGGCGTGGCTGAATCACAAAATTGTAGTAAGGCAGTTCATGAATATTGGAGCGGAATACCACAGGTACTTTTTTTCTTACAATTTGCTGCGGAATATAAGATACTTTACTTGGCATAATACTGACAGGAGTGATTTTTGGAGGAAATCGGGATTTGAACAAATTCAACTCTGACTGTAAATTAGCCTGAAATGCTCCCGCTATAAATTCCAAATTTACGTTCAGGGTATCCCTGTCTTTCTTTAAAAGAAATCTTAATACTTCAAAACCCTGACCTTCTATCTCAATTCGTACAGTCTGCCGTTTCTTTTGCATAATTAGATAAGTATTTTCAGGATAAATAAATTTTATTGGAATTTCTGCTTGAACCCTATACACGCGGGATAAAGTAACACTGAGCCACAGTAATGTCGCTATGAAAAAACATATTACAAATATCCAGGTGTTTCTTTTCATATCCTGCACAAAAATAAAAGAAATCAGATAAAAATCTATAAAGAGAAATAATACGCTTTATTTCATTTTATCTTTAATCAAAAACCCCTTCCTGAGCATTATTATACAAGTATTATAGAGCTATCATATTTTTTTTTTGCATATTAAATTATTTTTATGTAAATTGCACGCTTAACTTATATCAATTATTTATGAATAAAGTATATTTCTATCTTGCTCTTCTCATTATTGCAAGTTTCGGTTCAATGGCACAAAATGTAGGCGTGGGTATTGCAGCGCCTACTCAAAAATTGCATGTTTCTGATGGCACCTCACCTAATACAGCCACCATCAGAGTAAGCGGACTTTCAGGCACTTCTGCGCTTGCCGCAGGTACAGCACCTTACAAAGTAGTTTTGGTAGACAACAACGGGGTAATGTATCGCGGAGGTACAGCAGGTTCAGGAAACACAGATGCATGGTATACACTTGGAAATGCAGGTCTGACTGATGGTACGCATTTTCTTGGTACAACAGATGCTCGTAGAATTGATTTTCGTACAAGCAATATTATTCGCATGACTATGTCTGCGGGTGGGTATCTAGGTATGGGAACAGTTACACCTGCTAATTATATTCACTTCACAAAAGCAGGACCTACAGGGGCAGGTATATGGCAGACCTATTGGGAAAATACAGGAACAGGAGATGCCATCTCTCAGTGGTACAATACTAATGTAGCTAATGGAAGCCGCGTAGCTATGGGAGTAACTAACTATAACTCTAATACTTATGAAGCCGTAGGGGTATTTGGTTTAGCCATTAATAACGCTACAATACCTGGTGCAGGGGTTATAGGTACAATAGGAGTAAAAGGATTCAACAACTCTATTGAAGGAAACGGTGTAGAAGGTGGTTTTACAGGAGGTACATCACTTACTGCACCAGGCTGGGCAGTATTTGCTGAAGGCTGGGCAGGTGGCTTAACAGCTTGGCAAAACGTATCAGACGCCCGTATCAAAAAAAATATACAGACTATTCCCAACGCACTCAATAAAGTGATACAACTTCGCGGTGTAGAATATAACTATGACAAAACTAACTACCCTATGCTCAATGTTTCAGAAACAGAAAAACAAATTGGCTTTGTAGCACAAGAAGTAGAAGCAGTAATGCCCGAACTTATCCGTGAAGCGAATATTCGTGCATCAGGCGGACAACCTCAAAGTGCAGATACCAAAGCTACCGCAAGTAGTTATCTCTTAAAAACATTTAGTTATTCCAG
Source organism: uncultured Bacteroidia bacterium (assembly GCA_938028625.1). Classification (GTDB taxonomy): domain Bacteria; phylum Bacteroidota; class Bacteroidia; order JANWVE01; family JANWVE01; genus JANWVE01. The sequence goes on from CALIZB010000094.1 coordinate 5,277, forward strand.
CATAGTGCCTGTTTTGGTAGAGGCAATAAAAGAACAACAACAAATTATCAATGACCTTAAAACCCGTGTGGAAAAATTAGAACACCCATAATCACATTCTGTTTTTCATATTTCTGCTATTCCCATTGCATCAAGTAATGGGAATATTTTTTTATTCTTTACTTTATCTCTATTTTTGTGTATGCGTTTTTTGTTTTTACTTTATCTTACCTGCACTTTTGCCCTTGCACAGCACACTTATGTTCCTTTACAGTCTTCATTAGGACAGTACACAGAACGTTTAGAAATATTAGGTTATAGTGAAAACATGGGAAGTAGTTTTACAAAACCCTATTCACGAGAATATGCGCATACTCTTATCCAAAAAGCCGATACCACAGAAAGTACATGGCGAAGCCAACGTAATTTGCTTAAAGTAAGTGATGCAAAAGGTGAAATGACTCAAAGTAAAGGCATTTTACGTTATTTTTATACCAATAACCGTGATATTTACAGCTACCAAAGTAAAGATTTTGATTTTTTTATCAACCCTGTTATTTATGGTTCTTTGGGCAAAAGACAAGGTAAAGACTTCAATAATTTTGATATTAGTGATAACGCTTATCAAAATTCACGTGGACTAAATATGCGTGGTAGATTAGGAAACAGAATAGGTTATTTTACAGAAGTAATTGATAATCAATTTATACCTGATGTATATGTGTCTAATTACACGCAAAAATATCAAGTTGTACCTGGAGAGAACTTCCTAAAAACCTTCCGCACCAAAGGCTATGACTTTGCTACGGTAAAAGGCTATATTGACCTTAAAGCACATAAAAATATTCAAGTTCAATTTGGCAGAGATAGAAATTTTTGGGGACAAGGACAATCTTCTTTGATTTTATCTGATTTTGCTACAGATTATTTATTTCTCAAAGTACAAACTACTATATGGAAAATTCAATACACTAACCTCTATACCCAGTTAGTGGATTTTCGTTATAATAAACCTGATGCCATAGGTGCATATCCGCGTAAATACGCTACTTTTCACCGTTTGGGATACAACCTCACTAAAAATATCAATATAGGGCTTTCTGAATGTGTGATTGCGGCATCTCATAACCCCAATGGACACAGAGGTTTTGAATTGCAATATCTCAATCCTATTATTTTTTATCGCTCGGTAGAACAGTACATCGGTAGCCCTGATAATTCTTTTCTTAATGCTGATGCTACTATTCGCATAGCTAAACGCATTAAGCTACATGGTCAGTTTGTATTAGATGATTACAACGTAGGTAATCGTAAATACGGTAAAGGTTGGTGGGGAAATAAATACGCGTATCAAATAGGTGCAAAATATGTCCAAGCACTCGGGATTAAAAATTTAGATATTGCTGTGGAATATTCCCGCATACGTCCATATACTTTCGGACACTATAATACATCTGCAAATTATGCACACTATAATCAGTATTTAGGACATTATTTAGGCGCAAATGCTCACGAAATAGTAGGTACTCTAATTTATACTCCGATTAAAAATGTAGAATGTGAAATTATAGGTTCTTTTGGACAATATGGTGCTAACGAAGGTGGTAAAGAATATGGAAACAGCATTTTTGTAAGCAATAACCTCAAATTTCAAGATTATAACAACGTAACCTTGCAAGGATTAAAAACTAATGTAGTTTTTATGTATGCACGCATAAGCTATGAACTCTTTCCAAACATCTATGCGGATATTTTGTTCAGACAAAGAACAGAAAGTAATACTAATTTGAATAATTCTTCTACTACTATGATGACAGGTCTACGTATGAACTTTGAACCCCGAAGATATAAATTCTAATCGTACATAATTATGAATATTCTTGTATTAGGCGCATCAGGACAGTTAGGAAAAGCCATAGCATACATACATTCAAAGAAATATGCAGAACTTAATATTTACTATACTGATAAAAATACTATCAATATAACTCAACCTAACAGTTTAAGCCATTTTTTAGATACAAATCCAAATATTGATATTTGTATCAATGCGGCGGCATATACAGCGGTGGATAAAGCAGAACAAGAAATCAACCTTGCTACTCAAATCAATACAGATGCTGTAGCACAAATAGCTCGTATATGTGCCAAAAATGATGTTAAACTGATACACATCTCCACAGATTTTGTTTTTGATGGACAAAAAAACACTCCTTACAGAGAAACAGATGCTACTTTTCCGCTCAATATCTATGGCAGAACCAAGAGAAACGGTGAAATTGCCATTATGGAAGAAATGGATAACTATCTCATTATCCGAACTTCATGGTTATATTCTCTTTTCAATCAGAATTTTTTTAATACGATTACCCGTTTAGCCAAAGAACGTACACAACTCAATGTTGTGTATGACCAGATAGGAACGCCTACTTATGCCCTACATCTAGCAGAAGCCATTCTGCATATTTGCCAAAACAGTAAAGAACACAAAGGTATTTTTCATTACAGTAATGAAGGCGTTTGTTCTTGGTATGATTTTGCGCATCATATTGTGGCATTACAGCAATTGCCCTGTACAATAAATCCTATTTTGGCTGAACAATACCCTACACCAGCACAAAGACCGCATTATTCCGTTTTAGATAAAAATAAAATAAAACAAACTTTTAACCTTGTTATTCCACATTGGATAGAAGGTTTGAAAGAATGTATTACTTTACGGGATACACTTAGCGCTACATAATTTTTGATAAGGATTCTGGGGCACAGGTAAATTATTTTTTACAGAAAACATACTGAAATGCAGATGTGTAGGAGAGCGTTTTTTATAGGCATTTAATCCTGTTCTACCTACTGTACCTAAGCTTTCTCCTGCTTGCACAATACCGCCTATATCAACGAATACAGAGTTAAGATGTGCGTAATAAAATAAAGCCTCTTCACTTGGGCAGTAGACCCATACGTATATCCCCCCGCGTAAAGTAGAGGTGGTATCCCAAGTTTTAGTGCAAGCTACTACAATCCCTTCTGTAACTGAAAGAACATTAACATATTTTTTAGTTTTATCGTCTATACAATCTTGATTAAAGTCATAAATAAAAATATCATGGGCGGGGTGTGCCTTGTGATTGTTACCTGTAAAAAAATCATAGCCTTGTGGGATATAACCTTCTCCGTTCTTTCCACCAATGTACTTTGGTGTATACCCCTGAATCGGAAATATCCATTCTTTTGCTTTCTGAACTTGAATATGACTACTTTCTGACTTTAAATTCTGAATAATAGATTGGAATTGTTTTTTAGCCAAAACAGTGTCAATATTCAAGTCTCGTATTTGAGTATACAAACTGTCAAATTGTCTGCAAAGTACATTGAGTTCCTGTCCGCAGACTAAAACTGGTAAAACAATAGCAAAAAAAAAATAATAAACGCATCAAAAATCTATACAATAAAACTTAATCGTCTGTACCATTAAGTACTTTAACTTTATCTGAGGGATATTCTGGAATAGCATTTGCCATATCTAATTCCATTTTGCATCCTCCCATGTATTTCGCGCCTTTTTCTATAACAAGACAGGCAGTTTCTATATCTCCGAGTAAGCGAGCATTAGCTTTAAGGGAAAGTGTATCTTTTATTTTGAGTTTTCCAATAACTTCGCCCATTATGTCTAATTCTTGGGCTATAATGTTACCTTCTACAAAACCATTTATGCCGATTACTACTTTTCCTGATGCAATTATGTTACCCACAATCCTTCCGTTAATACGCAGACTATGGTTACAATGTATATTTCCCCTGATTATAGAATTCTCATCAATAATTGTAATGGTATTTTTATCCTGCATAATAATTCTTTTCGTTTTCAAAGTAAAAGATAAAAAAATGAAAAAGCAAATTATTTTTCTTTTAATAATGAAGGTCTTCTTTTTTGGGTGCGCAATAAAGATTGTTCATATCGCCATTCTTCAATTTTTGCAAAGTTTCCTGATAAAAGTATTTCAGGTACTTTCCAACCTTTATATTCAGCAGGCTTAGTGTACACAGGGGGCGCTATTAAATCATCTTGAAAAGAGTCTGTGAGAGCAGAGGTTTCGTCAGAAAGCACGCCTGGTAATAACCTTGCTATTGCATCTACGAGTATTAAAGCAGGCAATTCTCCGCCACTTAATACAAAATCACCCACAGAAATTTCACGGGTAATCAGGTGTTCGCGGATACGCTCATCTATACCTTTGTAATGTCCACAAAGTAAAATAACATTTTTAAGCAAACTCATTTGATTAGCAGTTTTTTGAGTAAATAACTCACCATCAGGACATAAGTAAATAATCTCGTCATATTTTCTCTGTTGAGTGAGTAAAGAAATACAATTATCCACAGGTTCTATCATCAATACCATACCTGCACCACCTCCATATACAGTGTCATCAATTTGTTTATGTTTATTAGTAGCATAATCTCTCAAATTATGAATATGTACTTCTAATAGTTTTTTTTCTTGTGCGCGTTTGAGAATACTATGCTGTAAAGGACTGTATAATAATTCAGGAACAGCAGAAATAATATCTATGTGCATGCTTCAAAGTTAATAAAAAAAGCTACTCCCAAAGTAAAAATTGAGAGTAGCCTATGTGAATACCATAAATGAAGCGTATTATATTTCGTTAAGTATTTTTTCAATAAAAGAGAGCATTTGTTCTGCTTTGCTGTCCGTATTGCAATTAGCATATTTTACTCTTGCATCAGGACTGATAATAAAAATACTGGGCATGGAGAGAGAATAAGAACCGTCTGCATCAGTTTTAGTTACTTTAAGCCCTTTTCTATCATACATACTTTTAGTAAGTTCGTCTAAACGGTAAGTAACTTTATATTTTGTATGAATATTATAGTTTTTGTCTTCAATAAAAGGTACTTCATTCGTAATTCCTGCACGAGCAAAGGACTGTTTTGCCATTTCTCTGTCAGGACCTACGGCGATTACAGTTCTGCCTGCTTTTGCCATTTGCACCATTTTATCTTGTAATTCAAATATCTCTTGCTTGCCATAAGGACATACTGCATCACGATAAAATATAAGTATTACAGGTCCTTTTTTCAGTAATTCCTTTAAAACAATACTTCTTCCTTCTATATCTGTTTCTGAAAATTCAGGCGCTTTTTCTCCGCGTTGTAGTCCTTCGGGATAAGCATGTTGAGCAGAAAGATGCACATTTAGTAACAAAAACAAACTTGAAAGTATAATATAGGCGTAACGCATATTTGATAACATGAATAATTAAACAACTGCAAATATACGTATTTTGTTTCAGACAGCCAAAGAAATTTCTATTTTTTGTTTTTTGAATAGTATTTTATACGTATCTCCTATATCTCCACTGCTGTCATTTCTTTTTTCTTATTTTTGCGTTATGGTAACCTTTTCACACTTGCATTCGCATACACAGTACAGTCTGCTTGACGGTGCTTCCAACATTCCCAAACTCATGAAGCATGTAGCTAAATCAGGTATGAAAGCTATTGCTATTTCTGACCATGGAAATATGTTTGGTGTACCGAGTTTTTATTATGAAGCTAAAAAAAATGGCATTCAGCCGATTATTGGGTGCGAATTTTATCTCTCTCCTACTACACATGATGATAAATCTCCTAAATTACCGCGTTACCATCAGTTATTATTAGCAAAAAATGTAACAGGTTATAAGAATCTCGTCAAATTGAATTCTATTGCGTATCAAAAAGGTTTTTATCGTTATCCGCGTATAGATAAGGCATTAGTACAGCAGTATCATGAAGGACTGATAGCTACTACCTGCTGTTTGGCTGCGGAAGTGCCTTCACTCATTGCGTCCGGGCGTATAGATGATGCCCGAAAAGCCTTTGAATGGTGGTTAGACGTGTTCAAAGAAGATTATTACATAGAAATTCAAAGACACCCCATTCACGAACAAGGGTTAGATGATATTCCTGAACAGAAAATTGTCAATGAGGTACTGTTACAGTGGGCAGAACGCTATAATGTAAAAGTAATTGCTACGAATGACTCACATTACATTACTGAAAAAGATGCCGAAGCACATGACGTATTACTTTGCATTCAGACAGGTTCAGAATTTAATCAACCTAATCGCTTTAAGTTTTCTGGCAATCAATTTTATGTAAAAACTCCCGAAGAAATGCACGCATTATTCTCTGACCTTCCCGAAACCCTTGAAAACACACAGGAAATTGTAGATAAAACTAAATTTGAACTACCTTTTGGGAATATTTTATTGCCACAATATCAACTACCTCAAGGATTTAATACCGAAGACGAGTATCTGGCATATCTTTCATACGAAGGGGCAAAAATTCGTTATCAGGGTATACCTGCACACATAGAAGAGCGTTTAAAATTTGAATTGCAAACCATTAAACAGATGGGCTACGCAGGATATTTTTTAATAGTTCAAGATTTTATCAATGCGGCAAGAAAACTTGGTGTTATGGTAGGATTAGGTAGAGGTTCTGCGGCAGGTTCTTTGGTAGCATATTGTACAGGTATTACGAATATTGACCCTATTCAGTATGATTTACTGTTTGAACGCTTTCTTAACCCTGAACGGGTATCTATGCCCGATATTGATACCGATTTTGATGATGCAGGTAGACAAAAAGTAATCGAGTACGTAATACAGAAATACGGCAGGCAAAGTGTGTGTCAGATAGTTACTTTTGGCACAATGGGCTTAAAAACGGCTATCAAAGACGTAGGACGTGTAATTGGTATTCCATTACAAAAAACTAATGAAATTTCTAAATGGTTAGATGCGCTTCCGCTTACTTTACCTGACGGAGAAACCGAGTTTTCGTATGCTCTAAAGACCGTTCCTGAATTTGCCCAAGCCAAAGCCAGCAGTGCTGATGACCTTAAAAAACTTTTTGACTATGCAGAAGTACTGGAAGGTTCTGTAAGGCAGACAGGTATTCATGCCGCAGGGGTGATTATTGCCCCTGGTGATGTATCCGATTATGTACCCGTATTTGTACAAAACAAAGATAACGAAGAAATTGTAGCTGTTCAGTATGATGGAAAATACATAGAAAAAGCAGGCTTGCTTAAAATGGACTTTCTGGGATTGTCTACTCTTACTATTATTAAAGACTGTTTATCGCTCATTAAAGCCCGCTATAATCTTGAGATAGACATTGACAATATCCCCCTTGATGATCCAAAAACATATCAACTCTATCAGCAAGGTAACACCATTGCTACCTTTCAGTTTGAAAGTGAAGGAATGCGACAGTACTTACGTCAGCTCAAACCTACCAATATAGAAGATTTGATTGCCATGAACGCTTTGTATCGTCCAGGACCTTTACAGTATATTCCGAACTATATTGCGCGTAAGCATGGAAAAGAAAAACCTGATTATCCGCATGAATGTTTAATTCCAATTTTAGAAAAAACTTACGGAATTATGGTATATCAAGAACAAATTATGCAGGTAGCACAAGTTATGGGAGGATATACTCTTGGTGGCGCAGACTTACTTCGCAGGGCAATGGGTAAAAAAGATGCCAAAGAAATGGAAAAACAAGAGAGTATCTTTGTAGAAGGTGCAATTAAAAAAGGAATAGATGAAAAAACAGCCAAAGACACCTTTGCTATAATGAAAAAATTTGCGGAGTATGGGTTTAATCGTTCTCACTCGGCGGCATATTCATTACTCGCTTATCAAACAGCATACCTAAAAGCAAATTATCCTGCTGAGTACATGGCTTCTGTACTCACAAACAACATGAACAACATGGATAAACTCTCTTTTTACCTCACAGAATGTAAAACTATGGGACTCGAAGTACTCGGACCTGATATTAACGAATCAGAATACGTTTTTACAGTCAACGAAAAAGGACAAATTCGCTATGGATTAGGTGGATTAAAAGGCGTAGGTGAAGGTGTAATTGAAACTATAATTACAGAACGCAAAAAAAATGGTAACTTCAAAGATGTGTTTGATTTAGTCAGCCGTGTGGACTTAAGGCAACTCAATAAACGTTGTATGGAAAGTTTTGCTCAGAGCGGTACTTTTGACAGTTTTGGCGCCAAACGCGAACAGTATTTTGCAGAAATCACCGATAAATCGGGCAAAGGACTGTTTTTAGAACGCATTTTACGGTACGGCAACAAACTACAAACTGATAAACAAAACCAGCAGGCCAGTCTGTTTGGTGGAGGAAACAACAATGAACAAGAATTAGCCCCTGTATTTCCACAGGTAGAGGAATGGTCTGTATTAGAAAAATTGAATAGAGAAAAAGAAATTCTTGGAATTTACCTCTCAGGACACCCATTAGACCCTTATGTATTAGAAATACATAGCCTTAAAATGAATATCGCTAAATTAGAAGAACTCAAAAACCAAAAATATACTCAACCTATTCGCTTTATTGCTATGGTAGAAGACACGCTCAAAAAACAAGATAAAAATGGTAATCCTCTTTTACGCGTTACTTTATCTGATTTTGAAAGCAGTATAGAACTTACTCTATTCAATAAACAATACGCAGAATTTGCCAATTATATGGAAAAAGGACAGATTTTATTCATCACAGGTAAATTTCAGCCCCGCTACAAAGACAGCACTGATTTAGAATTTGCGATTCAGAAAATTGATTTTATGACAGGTATAACTGAAAATAAAATCAAAAGCATACATGTAGAACTGCCCATAGAAAGAATAAATCTTGCGTTGATTGAGAAAATTGAGTCTGTCGTTTCTCAGCAAAAAGGCACAACCAGCCTCTACTTTACTATTGTTGATGAAGAGCAAAATCAAAAAATAAGAGGATATTCCCGAAAATATCAGGTCAGGCTGACATCTGAACTGAAAAAATTCTTTATCAAAGAATTTACTTTGGAAACTTGCAGTGTAAATTGGTAGCCGCGTACTCAAAGCAAACAAATTATACTTAATAAAAAATGAGCTGCAAAAATAGCAGGGTTTAAAGCAGTGTATTTTTGAGTATAAAACCTGTGGATTATCTGCATAATCTGTACAATTTGTGTTCTGTTTTTTATGTTCAGTTTTGCAAACCAATTTTGTCTGACTATATCAGAATGATAAATTCATGTACATCAAACTATATCTGATAGAAAAAATTTAGTCTGTCAGACTTTTACCACTTAAACAAATTGATTTTAGTGAGGTCTACATTTTGCTGATTTCTGAATATGGCTATCAGCATAGCTAATCCTACTACGGCTTCGGCGGCTGCCACGCACATTACAAAAAACACCATCATCTGACCCGTACTGTGTCCCATATAGGAAGAGAAAGCCACTAAACTGAGATTAACTGCGTTTAACATCATTTCTACACACATAAAAAGAATGATAGCATTTTTACGAGTAAGTACGCCTATCATGCCAATAGAAAACAAAATAGCACTGACTACAAGATACAAATTTAAAGAGGGTTCAAACATCAGGGCAAAAATAAAAAACCTTTGTGGTTCTACAAAGGTTTTTTAAGAAAGTTTTATGATTTTTTTACTTGATATTTTCAGGATTTACACCCCCATTAGCATCAGTTTTAATGAGCATCAGACTTTTTATACCTCTCGTTTTTTCACTGTCTGCTACTACAACAAACCCACCGTCACGGCATCTTGCTACGGACTTGCCTATATCAGCGCCTTGTCCGCCAAAGTCTTTTTCGCCGGCGTCGTTACGGATAAGTTTATCATTTACCTTAACAAACCATACATTATCGCCCTTTACTCCTTTGGCATTAGTAGAACCTACCAGTACATATCCATCAAGAGAAGCGGCTATGCCATAGCCTTTGTCCTCCAAGGGACCGCCGTAAGATTTGTTAAGTTTAGTATTTCCATCTTCTTCTATACGCATTGCCCACATGTCATAGGGAGGTATATTGTTGTTAGCAGCTGCCTTGAAACTATTAGAAGAACCGAAAATAATATATCCTTTTTTATCAGTACTTTGGATAATCTGACGAATATGTTCATCTTTTTTACCTACACCACTGTATATTCTTGTCCATACAGTGTCTCCTAACAAACCATTTAATTTTAGTACATAAGGGTCAATATCACCTGCGGCGGTATTGTTGCTTTCTCCTGCGATGATTAAAAATTCTTCTGAACCAGCACCTCCGATAAGTTCAAAACTAAATGCCATTTCTGTTTTTGGAGTACCATGAGTTCTATTCCATTTTACTTTAAGGTCTTCACCTAATCTAATAACATTTACGTCATACTCACCTGCCCCTGAACTGTTCGTATAACCAACGATAATATAATCTTTATTGGGAGCTTGTCTGATGTCAAATCCTACATCATTTTTAGGACCGCCATACGTTTTTGAAGTTTCTACATTTCCTACAGAGGAGAACTTAACGATAATAATATCTTTTGCATCAGGTTTGCCTACTTCTCCCACTGCCATAAAACCACCATCTGCAGTAGGACACATTCCGTGGGCTATTTCATCATCAGATGTGGCATGTACTTTTTCCCACTCTACCTTCCCGGTACTATCAAACTTCATTACTTTTATATCTCTTTTTCCTTCCTGACCTACTGTACATAATACTATATAGCCATTATCTTTGGTAATAATGATTTTTTCGGCTTCGGTGTTATCTCCAGAAGGATATGTATGTTGAAATGTAATTTTAGACAAATCTACTGTACTGATAAGCGCCCCCGCACTATATATAGTTATAGATTGTTTTTTACCATTGGGTTCGAAAACGTACCATACTGAGTCTTTGAGACCATTTTTATAGATACCAGAGGATTTTACATTTCCGTTATCATAGTATTCTTTCGCTTCACCATTTTCTTTATTATCTTTATAGAATTTTTCTTCTTTTAATTTTCCATCAGGATAGTAAAAAAACCATTGTCCTACCATGCGATTTTTCACATACTGTCCTTTTTTTTGAAGTGCTTTTTTGTTATTATAAAACTCATACGGACCATCTCTCATGTTTGACTTGTAAGTAGATATTTCTCTTAAATCTCCGGAGGGATAGTAGAATTTCCACGTTCCATCTCTTTTACCCTCATCATAATTACCTTCTTCCATTACTTTCCCATCTTTACTCACTTTTTTATATTCTCCGTGCTTGACTTCTTGTTTCTGTTCGTTCTTATAATACATGTAGGTTTCTACGGTTCCGTCAGGAAATTTATTTTCTTGTTTTTTAACGTTAGTAGGCTGCGCAAAAAGACTAAATTTTGAAAGTAGAAGTACGCTGGCTACAAATACATTGTTTATGAAAGTTCGCATAAATAACTTATGTAAGGTTAAATGGTTTTACTTTGTTTTATGAAGCAAATATAATAGGTTTTACAAATACAATACAAAAAAAAGAACAAAAAAAGTTTATTGAAAGCCTCATAAGTATAATTTTTTATTTGTTTAACATATTTATTATCAGCCATTTACCTCTACACATTTCATACTTATAATGGTTTGCAAAATCTGTTCAGGTGCAAAGCCCATTTCTCTATGTAACTCCAATTGTGTACCATGTTCTATTACTCTATCAGGTATGCCCATGCGTTTTACTTTATTGTTGTACCCATTATCTGCCATAAACTCTAACACAGCGCTACCGAATCCGCCCATAACACTACCATCTTCCACAGTAATTATCTTTTCATATTTTTGGCAGATATGATGTAAAAGGTCTTCATCTATAGGCTTTACGAATCGCATGTCATAGTGCCCTATGTAGATATTCTGTTTCTCTAATTCAGGTTGAATATCTACAACGTAGTTTCCAATATGTCCGATAGTCAAAACAGCAATTTCTTCGCCCTCCCGAATAATTCTGCCTTTTCCAACAGAGATTGCTTCAAAAGGAGTTCTCCAATCTATCATTACTCCTTCTCCCCGAGGATAACGAATAACGAAAGCGCCTTTTTCATTTAGCGTAGCTGTGTACATTAAATTACGAAGTTCTTGTTCATTCATAGGTGCAGAGATAATCATATTAGGAATACACCTGAAGTAAGCAATATCATAACAACCATGATGCGTAGGACCATCTGCACCTACTACTCCTGCTCTATCTAAGCAGAAAATCACAGGTAAATCTTGAATAGCTACATCATGTATTACTTGGTCATACGCGCGTTGCATAAAGGAAGAGTAGATATTACAGAAAGGTATCATACCTTGTGTAGCTAAACCTGCGGACAGTGTAACGGCATGTTGTTCGCAAATTCCCACATCAAAAGCACGTTCAGGTATTTCTTTCATCATGATGTTCATACTGCACCCTGAGGGCATCGCAGGCGTAATGCCCACTATTTTATGGTTCATTTTGGCAAGTTCTACCAAAGTATGTCCGAACACGTCTTGATATTTTGGGGGCTGAGGGGTTGATGTTTTTTTTGCAAAAGACTGTCCTGTAATTTTATCAAAGGGACTACTTTGTGCATGCCATTTGGTTTGCTCTTTTTCGGCGGGGGCAAAGCCTTTTCCCTTTATTGTAACTACATGTAAAAGTTTAGGACCTGGGATATTCTTCAAATCTTTTAAGGTATGTACAAGTGTATGAATATTATGCCCATCAATAGGTCCGAAGTAGCGAAGTCCGAGAGCTTCAAAAAGCATTCCTGGTTTAAGAATAGATGATTTTAGCCCGTCTTCTATTTTAGAAGCTATTTTTTGGGGAATTTTACCCATTTTACCGAGCAAATCCCATAAATCATCTCTGAATTTATTATACCATTTAGACGTAGTTAAGTCTGTGAGATATTCTTTGAGTGCGCCTACATTAGGGTCTATGCTCATGCAATTGTCATTAAGTATGATGAGCAAATTAGCTTTATCTACCCCTGCATGATTCATGGCTTCAAATGCCATGCCTGCGGTCATTGCCCCATCACCTATTACTGCAATGTGATGTTTATCTTGAATACCTTTCAAGCGACTGGCAATAGCCATTCCGAGTGCGGCAGAAATAGAAGTAGAAGAGTGTCCTACTCCAAAAGAATCATACTTAGACTCTTTTCTTTTAGGAAATCCACTGATGCCTTTATACAAACGATTGGTATGAAAAACTTCACGCCTACCTGTAAGAATTTTATGTCCGTAAGCCTGATGCCCTACGTCCCATACTAATTCATCATAAGGAGTATTAAATACATAGTGCAAGGCTACTGTAAGTTCTGTAACTCCCAAACTTGCCCCAAAGTGTCCGCCATATACGGAAACTATATCAATAATAAACTGACGAAGTTCTTCTGATACTTGTAAGAGCTTCTCTTCAGGCAGTTTACGAAGGTCCTCAGGGTAGTTAATCGTTTTTAGTAATTCACCTGCTTCAATGTTTGCTTGCATCATAGAGTTTCTCAAAAAGATGTATGATAAACTATATCAAAGTAAATAAAGTTGCAAAGATACGTATTTTTTAAATTCTGTCTTTATCATAACTTTTTTATCTGTTTATTTGTAACAATGTTGCATTTATTATATTTTTGCAACATAGTTGCATTTAAGATATGGAAAATGAAATAAAAAAACTTCCTGTTACTGTATTAAGTGGATTTTTAGGTACAGGTAAAACTACTTTACTTAATCATATTTTGCATAATAAACAAGGCTTAAAAGTAGCCGTTATTGTTAATGATATGAGTGAAATTAACATTGACGCACAAACCGTAGAACGAGAAAATGTACTCTCCCGCACTGAGGAAAAGCTCGTGGAAATGAGTAACGGCTGTATTTGCTGCACATTACGTGAAGACTTAATGCAAGAAGTAGAAAAACTTGCCCGAGAAAATCGTTTTGATTATCTGCTTATTGAAAATACAGGTATCGGCGAACCCCTGCCCGTAGCACAAACCTTTTCCTTTGTAGATACAGAAAAGAATATAGATTTAAGTAAGTTCAGCTATTTAGATACCTTAGTCACCGTAGTGGATTGTTACAACTTCCTTAAAGATTTTAGTTCTAATGATACTTTACAGCAAAGAGAACTTACGAATATACAAGGAGATGAAAGAAATGTAGTTAACTTATTGGTAGACCAAATAGAATTTGCTAATGTAATTGTACTCAATAAAACAGACTTAGTAGATAGAGATACCATAGGTGAAATTAAAGCAATTATCCAAAAACTAAACCCCAAAGCACAACTTATAGAAGCTGAACATGGAAACGTACCTTTACAAAATATATTAAACACAAAACTTTTTAATCTTGCAGAAAGCGAACAAAACCCTAATTGGATAGAAGAACTTCAAAAAGTACATACTCCTGAAACAGAAGAATATGGCATCAGTTCTTTTGTGTATAGAAGCAGAAAACCTTTTCACCCTCAGAGGTGGTGGAACTATCTTAATTATCAATATCCTAACAATATCATTAGAGCAAAAGGTATATTCTGGATAGCGTCTAATCCTGATGATGTAATTGGCTTTCAGCAAGCAGGCGGTGTAAGCAATGTCAATAAGGCAGGTATATGGTGGGCGAGTATGCCCTGGGGAGAACGCATTCAACATCCTATTTTTATGCAATATCAAAAGCAAATTGAAGCTCGTTGGGACAAAATTTTTGGCGATAGAATGAATGAAATTGTATTCATAGGTCAGGATATAGAGCAGGAAAAAATTATACAAGATATTGAAAAATGCTTGCTTACCCCTGATGAGATTGTCCAATACTTGCATGGAGGAGGTTTTGAAAACCCTTTTCCGAGCTTATAATTAATTATTCAATTGAATTATAGCTTAAAAATATCTAATTTTGATGCGCTATTATGCGCCTTATCCTCTTTATATTCTTATATATTATTTTACACAATTGTTATATCTATGCCCAAGATAAAGTAACCCATGCAGAAAACCTATTCGCACACATCTTTAAAGAATACTCAAAAGACAGTTTAAGAATAAAAATGCTTTTAGATACGGCAAACCGTATTTCACAAACTAATCCTGACACTGCAATTAAAATATTTAGAAAAGCATTATCACTTGCACAAAAAAACAAGTACAAAAAATATCAGGCTGGAATAGAAACTGGCATCGGAATTATATATCGCAGTTTAGGTTACCGAGACTCGGCTGTAACGCACTATATAAAAGCAGAACAAATCTTTCAAGAACTTAAACACTATGAAGGAATGGCGGTTACTTATGTCAATCTTGCAAATCTCTACAATGAACAGGAAGACTGGGAAAAATCAACTAATTACTACAAAAAAGCACAAATTATCTTTGAGAAAACACAAAATAAACATGGTTTAGGTACTGTCTATTTGAATATTGGCAGCACATACTATAATAATAAAAAATGGGATAGCTGTGAAATGTATTACCTTAAATCAGAGCAAGAATTAAAATCATTCAAAGAATACGCTAACAGCCAACTTGTTCTTGCTAACCTTTCTCGTTTGTACTTAACAACAAAGAAATATCAAAAAGCAAAGTCTTATGCCCAAAAAGCAATTGATTTTAATCCTAATAATCTTAAACATGTTGTTTCATCATCTCTTACCTTAGCAGAAGTTTTTTTGTACGAAAACAATCTAGAAAATGCTCATTACT
This sequence comes from uncultured Bacteroidia bacterium, assembly GCA_938028625.1. Lineage (GTDB taxonomy): Bacteria > Bacteroidota > Bacteroidia > JANWVE01 > JANWVE01 > JANWVE01. The sequence continues at coordinate 20,835 of CALIZB010000094.1, forward strand.
ACGCAAAAAATGCACTTGATAATGCACAAAAAATAAAAGACACACAAGTACAACCAGAAGCACATCTTATATTATCAAAAGTTTATCATGCAAAAAAAGAATATGACAAAGCTATTTCACATCTTAATACAGTCATTACACTTAAAGACTCTCTCTTTAAATTTACACTTAAAACACAGCAGGAAAACGTACTAAAAAAATTAGACCACCTAAATTACAAAATACAAATTACAGAAGCAACAAGAAAAGCGGCAGAGCAAAGAAAAACTATTCTGCTCCAAAGAATAATACTACTCTTGTGTATGGCCTTTCTAGCTATTACAGCAATGCTTTTGTTTTTGTTTTACAAAAGAAATCAATTGATTAAGCAAGCGTATTACAGCATAGAACTTAAAAATGCGGTGCTAGAACAGCAAAAGCAAACCATTCAAGAACTTAATCATAATTTAGAAACAATGGTTTCAGAACGCACCCAAAAATTAGAAGACCGTAATAAAAAATTGAAAGAATATGCAGATTACAACGCTCATATTCTGCGCGCACCCCTGGCACGGATACTGGGCTTATTTGAAGTTTATAAGGAAGCGAAAAGTATAGAAGAAAAAGAACAGATTTTTACCTATTTGCATCAAACTGTCAATGAGTTAGATATTATTGTCAAAGATATACAACACAAGTTGCAAGATAAAAACACATAAAAATTAACCATCATTTTATACATTTTCACTTCTACCGATAGAACTATTACTAAAAATATAAAAATTTTTAATAATGCCATCTTATTATATGTGCTAAAAACAATGTATATTTGTAACTCGTAGTATTAAAATTAAGAGAATATGTCGCTAATAGATAAAATACTCGGTAGAGAAGATCTACAAAAAGAGTTACAGCAAGTTAAAATAGAGTTAGAAGGTCAATTAAAAGCTCTTCATGAAGCATGTATTGTATCAGAAACAGACGTAAAAGGCAACATTACGTATGTTAATGATACATTCTGCGAAATATCCAAATATACAAGAGAAGAACTTATAGGCAAGAACCATAGAATACTTAAATCTGGGCTTCATTCTGATAGTGTGTATCAAGAACTATGGCAAACCATAAGCAGTGGTAAAGTATGGAAAGGTCTTATAGCTAACAAAGCTAAAGATGGTTCTATTTACTGGGTAGCGTCTACTATTGTTCCTGTACTCAATGAAAAAGGAAATCCTATAAAATATGTATCTATTCGTTTTGATATCAGTGCAGAAAAAGAACTACAAGAAACCTTAAACCATAAAGATAAAGAAGTACAGGAACTTGTGATTTCATTAAACAATGCAAAAAAACAATTAGAACGCAGAGTAGAAGAATTACAGTCTGAAACACAGCAATCTATCAACTACGCCGCACATATTCAGCGAGCTGTAATGCCTACTATTCCCGAAGTACAAGATGATTTTGGAGAAGAATATGAAATAGGCATTTTCTTTCAACCCAAAGAAGCCGTAAGCGGAGATTTTTATTGGTCTGCCAGAGTACATAATAAAACCGTTTTCTTTCTTGGAGATGCTTCCGGGCACGGAGTTCCTGGTTCTTTTTTATCTCTTATGGCAATGAATAATTTGGAATACTTGGTAAAAGAAAAATTTACCATTCATCCGGATATCCTACTTTCTGAATTAGACAAAAAAATCAGGCAAGTACTTAGACATGATACACAGGTAGGACCGGATAGAGTAACGCTTAATGACTCTATTGATGGTTATGCTATTTTAGTAGATGGTGCTAGTATTAGTATTGCAGGAGCTATGCGAAGCGCTTTGATTGTAGAAGACGGTAAACCACACCAATTCATACAGGGCGTAAAAAGAAGTATTGCAGAAAAAAACGCAGTCACAGGAGTGGAATTTGAATCAAAAACCATAACCCTTACATCTGGTCAAACGCTTTACCTTGCTTCTGACGGTTTTGAAACCCATCTCGGTGGTGTAGACGGACACAAAAAATACGGGGTATCCAATTTTATAGAACTTTTAAATCAGTTACAGGTTTTACCTGTTAAAAAACGTATGGAAGCATTAAAACGTGTGTGGTCAGACTGGAAAGGCTTTTTTGCTGAACAAACAGACGATATTACTGTGGTAGCTATTCATAAAAAATAAAGTAAAGTAGTCGCTTCAAAAAGACACTATATTCACAAAAAAAGAAAGCGCTATACACTAAAATAGATGCGTTTATGCACCTGTTAAACTACAATACAGTATTAAAAAAGGTGAATATGTCTTTTTTACTAGTGCGGCTACTTTTATTTTCCTAACAGTATTAAAAAACTCTCAAAGCAAATAATTTTGCTTTAGAGCACATATTTTATGCTTAATATGATATTTCTACCTACTTCATCACTAAAATACCGAAACTGGTTAAGATAATCTCTATACCTTTGATTGAGTAGGTTATCTACACGTATATCTGCGTACAAACGACTAAAAATGGAAAAACGCATTCCTGCATGTATCAGATAATAAGCGTTGGGCGTGGGGAATTCTGTATCACGCATATAACGTATTTGTTTGAATACATATTGTCCCCCAAGGATAAAACTTAAATTTTCTATGAAAAAGTATTTTTTTGTGCTATTATAACGTGCATTAACTTGAATATTATCGGCAGGCATAAGAGGAACATACGTGTTGAGAGCTGTGTTCCATGCTCTTACAATGCTATATTGTGTTTCTATTTTGTAACGTGTGCATATTTGCTGATGTACGCGTACATCTACTCCGTACAGATAAGCGTTATTTTGTTCGTATACATAACTTGGAAAAGCACCGCGAACCGTTAAAACAGGCTGTAAAGTCGGTTTAAGGTAGATAAAATTATTGATATAATGATAATAAGCATCACATTGTACCGTAGTTTTTTCATGGTTCTGATAAGATAAACCTGTAATAGCTTTTATACCTTGTTCTGTTTTAAGGTCAGGATTTCCTGTTTCGTAGCTAGCTGTACCATGATGCACTCCATTAACAAATAGTTCATTCATAGCAGGCATACGCCATGCTGTACTAATATTAGCAGATGCCTTCCAGTGCGGGTGCGGTGTATAGGCTACACCAAGCATTCCCGAAGGTGCATTAAATTGATATTTTCGTAAAGATGGAATATTATTTTTCCAAATCCATGCAGAAACAGTGCGAATATCATATCTTGTACCGAGTTCTAATTCTATTTTGTTTTTTTGATAGTGTTCTATACAGAATAATCCTGCGGTTTCATTGAAATACTCAGGAATAAAATATCGGCTTCCTGCAAAAGTATTGTATTGATACATTCCTGATACTCCTACTGTACCCTGCAACTGTTTGTTTAAGAGCGGATTATGTTTCCATATTAGTTCTGCAAAAGAGGTTTGTATAGTAAGGTCTAATTCTGCTTTTTGAGAATTGCGAGTGTTGTGCATATCAAATTCTTGCCTATGGTTGTTCTGATAAGCAACAGTAAGTGTAATATCACCGTATTGAGAAGCATATCGCATTTTGTATTTAGCAAAATGATGTTGTATATTTTGATAAGGTCGCTTAATAATATACGTAAAAGGTTCTATAATATAAGGTTTATCTCGTTCAAACGCTAGTTGTAAATCTGTAACGTTACCAATGTGTGCCGCAGAGAATATTCCAATTTTATTGTAAAAATAACTGTAAAATAGTTCTGCGTCATATTTTTCTTTAATATAACCTAATGCTAATGAACCATTATAGTTTTGAAAAGCTGTGTTAGCTAAATAATAGTCAGGTGTTTTGGAACTACCTGCTATAATTCCTGTGCCTTGTACTCGGTATTTTAGCGATTTTGAAAGTGTATTTTCTAGTATTCCGCATAAAGAATTTTGTCTGTTTTGAGTTTGAAAAGTATTATACAACTGTATTTTTTGCTTATTCACTTCTAAAATGGGGGCAGGTTCTACTAAAATAACCCCACTCATAGCATCTGAACCATAGCGTACTGCATTAGCACCTTTGAGTACCCGAATTTCTGAAGCTAAAAAAGGGTCTATTTCGGGGGCATGTTCATTTCCCCATTGTTGCCCTTCTAAACGAACTCCATGCTGTAACATCAGTACACGATACCCACATAAACCATGTAAAACTGGCTTACTGATGGTTGTTCCTGTTTTAAGAGTTCTTACACCGGGTAAAGTCGCCAACTGTTCTGACAGGCTTTTATAGCGTATAGCGTCTAACTGTTCTATATTGAGCGTATTGAGAACATAACTTTGATAAGTTTCTTTTTGTTCACCAAATACATGTACTTCATCAGTAATGAGATGATGAAGAACAAAATCGCATCGTGTTTTTTTAGAAACATTGAGATGTTTAATTGTTTTTTCATACCCTAAAAAGATACATATTACTTTACATGAGTCTTTGCATATATGTTTAAGTTCATAATTACCAAGAGAGTCGCTTTCTGTGCATATATTTGTGCCTTCTATACAAACGTATGCTCCTTTTACGGGGTGAGTGTCTTCGTCAGTAATTTTTCCATAAATGATTTTTTCGGACTGGGTGTAGCCGTATAAGGTAAAAAGCCAAGCTATAAACAAATATATTTTTTTTTGCATAAATTTGCAATAGAGTTGCAAAAATACAAAATGTCGTAGATAATCAGAAAAAATTAAATATCAGGCTTATTCAAAAAATATCTTTATATTTTTGCATTTATGGTAGGTTTTGAACAGTTAGCCACTCGGTACTTTCCTGATATAGAAGCCATCAATATATGGATAAAGTTAGCACGGTATTGGACACAGAAAAATGATGTTATTCTCACTTATAATGAAAGCTGCGAACTTTTTTATAGTTATCTGCTGTACAGTTTAACGGAAAACGGTTTTACGTTAGTGATTGAAGAGGAAAAAAATCTGCCTTTACTGCGTACAAAATTTGAAAACCTGAATGAGTTTGTTTTTTTAAGTACGGAAGATTCAGCAGAGAACCAAAAAAAAGCGATTGCAGGGATAGAAAATCATTCTGCAAAAGTAGTGGTGGTTTCAGTACAACGTTTTTTTCAGAAAGGAAATAAGTTTTTGGAATATCTTAAATCTTATCAGGTACTACAAATTGTCATTCATAATGTTCATAAAATATCTCACTGGGGAAGTCATGATGAGATATATTCAGGTCTAGCACGGTTAAAATCCTATCTCAGACATGTACCTATTATTGCAGTTTCTCCTATATTTACGAGTGTTTCAGAAAAAGACATAAAAACTACACTTCATTTACACGAACCTATTTTGCTCTTTCTTAATACTTTGCCTGAAAATTATACCTATTCGGTTCTATTCATACAAAACGACTATACAATGTTTCAAGCATTACAGGATATTGCACGAAAATACACTTCCGAGAGAGGTATGGTAATCACACATGAAATGCACTTTTCTTTACCTAATAATTTGTCCTTTGATTTTCAATCTGAGAATACTACTTTTGCTATTTATACAGAACCACCTGATAATTTAGAACAGGTATATTTTCTTCAGAAACAATATGACATAGACAACATTTATGTTATTTATGACGAGAGACTGATAGAACACAAAAAAGCAACTCTGAAAAGCAACTTTAAGCAAAAACTACATCAAGATATTGCCATAAAACGTTTTGAGGAGGTTATACAGTGGTGTACTATAAACAGTTGTAAAAAACAAGAATTGCAAAAATACTGGCAGATGCCTATGACTGAACCCTGTGGCAAATGTAATATTTGTGTTTTTTTACAGGAAAAAATACCATCTACACAGAATTATGCACATGATATACAAAAATTAAAAGAGATGCTTTTGGCAAAAAGATTGGATTTGGCAAAAAATCAAAACATTCTTGTCAATCAGGTTTTTTCGGATATTACTATTGAAGAAATAGCAATCTACTTGCCACAAAATAAAGATGATTTAACTTATATTGCAGGTTTAGGTACAAAAAAAATACAACTTTACGGAGATGTTATATTAGATATGGTACTTGATTTTTGTACTTTATACGAAGTTTCAGATAATATGAAAAATTTAAAGGAACAACGAAGAACAAAAAACTCTTTCAAAAATACACCTATAAGGGTCTCAGTAGTTAAAAAGGCAAAAATAAAAACTGCTATTCAGGAGGTCGGAATATGGAATGTTCAACTGATACATGATTTTCTTAACACCGAAGATATATCTCTTTCAGAAATTGAAAATGTTATTAACGATATTAAGTTGTAATCCAAAAACCTCTTTATGAAACTAAATATTTTGCGTTTGCATACCGTATTTCTGAGCTATGGCTTGTATCTCCTCTTCAGAGACACCTTTAAGTTCTTTGCCTATGGTTTCAAACAACGTAATAAACTGGTTTATCTGCTTTGCATTTAGTTGATTTAAGAGCAAATCTGCAATAGGGTGATACATAAGTTTGCGAAGTTTATTTACCTCTTCGCTGTCTACAACTTTAATGTAGGTGCTGCGTCTGTCACCAGGTTTGAAAAAACGTTCCACATATCCTAATCTTTCTAGACGGTCTATAATGCCTGTCAGGGAAGAAAGTTTTATATGAAACTGTACCCCGATTTTAGAAATTTTTGTCTCTCCCTCTTCTAATAGATACATGACAATCTGGAAGTCATCGGGACTGCAGTTAGCTATTTTGTAAAACTCGTTTTGAAAGTATTTTATAGCATTGTTGTAATAGTACAACATTTTGGATAATAATTCTACTTGCTGATAATTAAATTTTTCCATAGTTAGTAAGGTTTGTAGTTTATTTTTAAGGTTGATAGAATAATTGAATTTGAATAGTTGTACCCTGATTGACAGTAGATTCAATATTGATAGTTCCTTGATAATAAAAAGCAATTTCACGCACAAGTGCTAATCCTGTGCCTGTGCTGTGTTCTGTTCCTAGTTCATGGTGTATCCGTGTAAATGGGTTAAATGCAGTTTGTATTTTATCTTCGGGAATACCTATACCATTGTCTTGTACAGTAATTCTAATGGGAGAAGATTCAAAAGTGATGTTTGCATAACGCTGTGTTTTTTGGGTATCTGCATAAAGAATACTGTTTTCTGCCAGTGCTTTAACAAGCTGTTCCATAAGTTTGGGATTAAGTACAGCCATAGCTTCAGCATTATTGAAGTTCAACTCTGTCCTGCGTTCCTGTGCAAGTTGTTTTAATTTAGACAGGCTGGGCTGAACAGCATCTTTCCATGTAGTTTTTTGTACTTCTTTATACAAGTATTTTACCTTTCGCAGCAACATATAGTCATGTGTTAAGCAAGCCGCTGTATTAGCTTCTTTATGTAAAAAATCTAGATACATGTTTTGCTGTGGATTTAAGCCTTCCCGTTCTTCCATAAATATCTGAACTAAACTTAATATACGTGAAGCTACCCCTTTTATATCATGGGCAGACTTGTAATAGGCATCACTGTCTTCCTCAAAACTAATTACCTGTATGTTTGTCATGCAATGAGTTGTTTGATACGTTCAATAAGTTGAGAAAAATCATGATAAACTAATGATTTAAGAAAGTATCCCTTAATTCCCAAGCGATTGCAGTACACTTTGTCCTCAGGGTCTTCTGAACCTGTAAGGACTATCACATTAAGTTTGGAAAGTTCCTCACTTACTTGAAGCATTTTCAGCACAGCCCTGCCATCTTGGTCAGGGAGGTTCAGGTCTAATAACATACAAGCTGGAAGTATATCTGTTTCGTACAAATAATCTAAACACTTAATCCCGTCAGAAACTTTATCTATCTGAATATCTGGCAGTGCTTTCTGAATGGCTTTCTCTAAAATAAGCAGTTCCGCAGGGTTGTCTTCTACAATTAAAATTTTGGTTGTCTTTTTCATATTGGTTCAAAATTAAGTTTATTGTTTGTTTTGTTTGGCATATTCCTTTGCGTAAGTAAGAAGGAGTTCAGTATTAGTATAAGGCTCAGTTGTTAGTGTGATAAATTCTTTGGGGTGACTGTCCCGTAGCCATATAAAGAACTGTTGCATACGCTCAACATATACTTTTGCCCATTCTTCCTGTTTGTGTGGCAGACTGACAATCTGAAGGATTTTATTCTCCCTGAATGTGAATTTTTTCTGGTACTGTGCGCTAGGGCGTTTTAAAAGAGGGTCTAATTCATCACTTAGTTTTTCTAATACAGTTACAGTATCTTTGTTCACGGTCATATTTGTAATCTGTGTTTTTGCCTGAAGTTTTCTATCAAAGTCAAATATGATGGCGAAGGTATCTGCGGGCATTTTGTACTTGTCGTCATAATACTGAACCCCCGCACTGAACAAAGCCTTTACGGCGTTAATATCCCTTTTCTGATAGTAAGCATCATAGTATTCCTTTACCTTTTTTTTACGCTGTTCTTCTTTACTTGTACACGCGTATACAAGAAAAAGCAGTGCTGTACAGCACAATATATGTATTCTTATTTTCATGTTTCTAAGTGGTTTCTATAATGTCAATGGATATAATTTTGTCGCCCTGACGAATAAGGTCTATTACTTCTAGTCCTTGCGCTACTTTACCGAAACAAGTATGATTTCTATCTAAATGTGCGGTATTTTGTCGGTTATGGCAGATAAAAAATTGAGAACCTCCTGTATTGCGCCCTCTGTGTGCCATAGAGAGTACCCCTCTGTCATGATACTGATTGTTTCCTGTAAGTTCGCAGGGGATAGTGTATCCTGGTCCGCCTGAACCGTTTCCAATAGGACAGCCACCTTGAATAACAAAATCAGGGATTACTCTATGAAACGTCAGCCCATTGTAAAAGCCTTTTTTAGCTAAGGTACAAAAGTTATCTACGGTGATAGGAGCATCTTCCTCGTAGAAATGCACTACCATAGTGCCTTTTTCTGTGTTGATATTTGCTATACGCATGATAGCAAAATTAAAAAGTTTTTTAAGGCAAAAAAAATATTTCCATTTTTAGTTTGCAAGAAATTTATTTATTAGCTTCCAAAACTTTATAGGTTTGAGTATAAAAATAATCTATTTTTGCGGTATGAATACTCTTCGTTTTCAAGCACTAACCAAAGTAGCAGAAAGAAAACCTAAATCTGTTCCTGCCTATAATATTGATGAATTTGCCAAGTATGTGTTTAATGAAGAGGCTATGCGTCAGTATTTAAGCCATAAGATTATGAAGCATGTATTAGATGCAAGCACACACGGTATTAAAATAGACCGCAAATACGCCGATGATATTGCCAAAGGTATGAAAGAATGGGCTGTCAGTAAAGGGGTTACGCATTATACGCATTGGTTTCAGCCCCTTACAGGAAGTACCGCAGAAAAACACGAGTCCTTTTTGAATATAGAAGAGCACAAACCTGTTTATGAATTTAAGGGTAGCGCGCTTATCCAGCAAGAACCCGATGCGTCCAGTTTTCCGAGTGGGGGCATACGCAATACTTTTGAAGCACGCGGATATACTGCATGGGACCCTTCCTCTCCTGCTTTTATTGTAGAAAACGGAGATGGTGCAGGAAAAACCCTTTGTATTCCTACGGTATTTATTTCTTACACGGGAGAAGCATTAGATTACAAAACCCCATTTTTGCGCTCTTTACACTTGTTAGAAACGAATGCTTTGTCTGTATATCATTATTTTGATAAAGAAGCCAAAAAAGTAACGGCTACTCTCGGCATTGAACAAGAATACTTTTTAATAGATAAAGCCTTTTACACTGCTCGCCCTGATTTAATGATGTGCGGTAGAACTTTAGTAGGCAGAGAACCTAGTCGCGGACAACAGTTAGAAGACCATTATTTTGGTTCTATTCCTGCACGCATATTTGCTTATATGGTAGAAGTAGAACAAGAAGCCCTTAAACTTGGAATACCCCTCAAAACACGCCATAATGAAGTTGCTCCCGCACAATTTGAATGCGCACCTATCTTTGAAGAAGCTAACCTCGCCATTGACCATAACCAAATTCTCATGGAATTGATGAAGAGAATTGCAGATAAACACGATTTTTACATCATTTTCCATGAAAAACCTTTTGCCAAAGTCAATGGTTCAGGAAAACACAATAATTGGTCAATAGGAACAGATACAGGCAAAAATCTGCTCTCACCAGGTAAAAATCCTAAAGATAATCTTGCTTTTCTCACATTCTTCACAAGTACAATTAAAGCAGTATATGAACATAATGCACTCCTGCGTGCAAGTATTGCTTCTGCAGAAAATGACCATCGTTTAGGCGCCAATGAAGCGCCTCCTGCTATTATTTCCGTATTTATTGGTTCGCAACTTACCCAAATCCTCAACGATATTTTAGAAGGTAAAGAAACCGAAACTATCCGCAAAGAAGTAGACTTCAAACTCAAAAAAATTCCCGAAATTCTTATAGACAATACAGACCGTAACCGTACTTCTCCGTTTGCTTTTACAGGAAACAAATTTGAGTTCCGCGCCGTAGGTGCAAGCGCTAATTGTAGCGCAGCTATTACTATACTCAATACTATTGTAGCTAATCAATTAGCAGAATTCAAAAATGAAGTAGATACGCAAATTCAGGCAGGAGTAAAAAAAGATGATGCTATTATTAACGTACTCAAAGAATACATAAAAACGGCACAGCCTGTTCTTTTTGAAGGCAACGGATACAGTGAAGAATGGGTTCAGGAAGCTGAGAAACGCGGACTTTTTCATGTAAAAACTACTCCGCATGCTCTGAAAGCCTATATCAGCGAAAAAAGCAAAACATTATTTGAAAAAACTCATGTGCTTTCTGAAAAAGAACTTGAGGCTCATTATGAAGTGTTTCTAGAACGGTATACCAAAAAAGTACAGATAGAGTCCCGTGTACTTGGTGAAATGGTGCTTAATCAGATTATTCCTGTCGCAGTGGAATATCAGCAGAAACTTGCCCAAAATGTGATTACTCTCTCACAATTACAACTCAATCATACCGCTAAACCGCAAGTGGATATCATCAATCGTATTGCTAAACATGTTGCTATTATCAAGGAGGAAGTAGAAAAAATGATAGATGAACGCAAAATTGGCAATAAAATTGAAAACGTGGCAGAACGTGCTATTCATTATTGCGAAAAGGTAAAACCTTATTTAGAAAGTATTCGCTATCACGTGGATAAATTAGAATTTATTGTAGAAGATAGTGCATGGTGCTTGCCTAAATACAGAGAAATGCTTTTCATGCGATAAAATATATCTGTACTATGAACGAATGGGTTAAAATTGCACATCATATTGGAATATGGCTTTGGCTGGCAGGGCTTTCTGCATATTGGCTTTTGCGCTATAAAAAACAAGATTTCCTGACCGAAGGCTATCGTGCATACTTCAAACGTAGATTTACACCATTAGCTATTTTTGGAATGGTACTCATTTTTGGTTCAGGAATGGGTTTGCTCGTTACGGCAAATTATGTAGGTGCAAAAAATATTCCTGTATGGTTTATTGTCAAAATGCTGTTGTTTCTGGTTTTGTTTATAGCAGGCCTTAACGCATGGGGCATAGATGTAGGCGTTGTAAAACGGATAGATGAACTCAAAGTACAGCGCAGAGAAATATCTACCGAAGAAATGCACAGCCGAATAGGTAAAATTAACAAACTTATGGATATTTTTATTTATGTAGCTACTTTCCTCACTTTTGTAGTATTTGTAATTGCTCACATTAAGCCCCAATGGTAAAAATACAACTCGTAGAACCTGTTTATTATAACGATATTGTTTCGCTCATTCAGCAAGATGAACCGTATTTTACTTTCTCTGTGTTTGAAAAAAAATACCTCTCTTATGATAAAAACCTTAAAATTATTGCGGTAAAACAAGGTAAAATAGTGGGTTTTATCGGTGGATTAGCAGAGACCCTCCCAAATAATGAACTTATCTATTGGGCAGTAGATGCAATAGTGGACATACAGCACAGAAAACAAGGTATTGCCACCCTGTTGCTTAAAAGTCTGATAGAGTATGGCAGACAAGTGATTGGCATTGGGGTAAAAAATGAACACATTCTCAAAGCAGAAATCAAAGCTGGATTTAAAGTAAGTACCCATTTGCGGACATTTACAGCGATTCCCTTCTCTCCTTACAAAAATAAATTCAAAAAAACTGACCCAAGTACGCTATTTCCTGATACATCACCATATACATATCTACCTTGTTTTGAAACACTTTTTGATGAAAGTACTCAAACTATGGTTACGCTTAAAAAAGAAAATAACTGCATACGCATCATGTATTGCAATGATAACATACAATACTTCCGTATTATTCAGCCAGTAGCAAAATTCTACAATAAAAAAGTGCGTTTTTTAGTTAACACAAAGCACTCTTCTATATTAAGAACAACTTTACAAACTTTTGCCATGCCTGCACGAAAACCTGAGATTCTTATTTATACGCATGATTTTATGCAAGATTTACCTATTTATTTTGGTCATTCTGATTGGTTTATGGAGTATGTCTAACTACGGCTTAATATACTTATAAATTTCATTCTTTGTGCGGATAACATACATACCCGCAGGCAAAGAACCTGTGTAAATAACCTTGTGGCTGTATGATTCAACGGTATGAACAGAAATGACTCTGCCTTGTATGTCCATGATTTGCAAAAAATTGATTTTTTCATGGTTCTGTATATGGACAGCATTCGCAAGCATAGTAACTGTTTCTTTTTGTACAGGTTGTATCTGCTCAATATCTGTAACTCCTGATGCTGTAAAATTAAATATCAAAGTATCTCCAAGTGTGGGGGCGCTACCTGAATATACATATATCACAACATTTGCCGAACCTGTATATGAAAAAGGATTAACATCAAGTTTGATAAAGCCTTCGGTAAGTCCACCGATGGGGGACATAGTTCCCATGTTTGGTATTCCTGAGTAACAAGTATTGTAATCACATAAACTCGCTGACCATGTATTAGCAATGGTATTAGCATATTTAAGCCATTTGCCTGATTTTTGATTTACCATGCTGATTTTAGCCGTAGGCATAGTATTAGCCAGTAAAGGTTATCCTGAAAGTTTTGAAACAGGTAAAATCATACAAAATTACCTTTCTACAAAAGACTATATTGTGTATCATGCAGGCACAAAAACGGAAAATAATCATTTGGTCAATGCAGGTGGGAGAGTTTTTACGGTTGTGGCAGAAGGAAACACTTTACATGAAGCAAAAAATAACGCTTTACAAGGTACAGAGAATATCCAAATGAAAATAAATACTACCGTAAAGATATTGGATTTGAATTTTTAGCTTAAAATTATATTTTAAGCGAACCTGTTATTAGACTTTTTACTGCTTCCCAGTCCCAATCCTGTTTAAGGTACATGCAACCATCAAAAGTGTTAGCCATCTTAAGATTGTAGAGTACGCATAATCCTATAAAAAACATGTGCATATATCTGTAACTGCTTTCAGAAAATATC
>CALIZB010000095.1 GCA_938028625.1 uncultured Bacteroidia bacterium
CTCTTTGCTTCCGAAGACCAAAAGGAAGGTATGAAAGCCTTTGTAGAAAAACGAAAACCCGAATTCAAAGGAAAATAAAGTTAAAACAAATTTAATCTACTGTTTTTCAGATAATTGTAATATCATACTTTGGATATTTCAAAGCATATATTAGTTTTGTAATCGTATTGTATTAACTACAAAGTAATGAAAAAAAAATTAGTGTTTCTGTTTGTAGCATGTTTCTGCACTCTGTTGTTACAAAGTTGCGGAGGAGGAGAGAAATCAGGTGTGCTTAAAGTTAACCGTGTAAAAACCATTATCAAACATGAAAGAAATGAACCCAAAGGACTAAATCCTATTACTACAGCTGATGCTACATCTACCTATATACACCAACTTATATTTGACAAACTCATAGACCTAAACTATGAAACTTTGGAATTAGACAAAAAAGTACTTTGTCAAGACTACTCATTTTCAGAAGATAATCTTACCCTTACTTTTACCCTCAAATCTGATGTTCATTTTGCAGATAAGCACCCTCTCACCGCTGAAGATGTCGTTTTTACTGTAAAAAGTATTGTTAACCCCCTAGTAGATGCACAGCCAAAGCGTTCAGACATGAAGTACCTCAAAGACTGCACCGCCAAAGACAAACATACTGTTGTTTTTACCTTCAAAAAAGCCGCTCATGACAATCTATTTAAAACAACAAATTATCTTTTTATACTTCCGAAGCATATCTACGACAAGGAAAATCTCTCTGACAAATACACCGTAGCAGAAGCTATTGAGGCATGGGATAAAAAATTAGACAATGCTATGGTTCAGAAGTTCAAACCTTTTGCCGAGCATTTTTCCAAACAGGAATTCAACAGACAGCCAGAATTTATTCTGGGTTCAGGTAGGTACATAGTTAAAGAATGGAATGCGGGCAAACATGTTATGTTAGTTAAAAATACTAATTATTGGAATAAAGGCAGTAAAGAACCGAACTTTATTCAGGGCATGGATACACTCTATTTCAAAGTAATTACAGATATGAATGCGGCATTTATTGCGTTAAAATCAGGAGAAATTGATTTCTCTGACCATTTTAAACCTTCTCAGATGCAAAAAGATATGGAAGACCCTTTCTTTAAGCAAAATTTTGATAAAAGAAGTGAGGTATATCCAAAATACACTTATATTGGTTGGAACATGAACGTAAAAGGACATCCTGAAAAAAACTTTTTTACAGATAAAAAAGTGCGCCAAGCAATGTCACACCTGATAGATGTAAAAATGCTTAAAGACAAAGTTTTGTACGGAATGGCTGAACCTATCAACTCTATGGTATTTTTCAAACGTCCTGAATACAACAAAGAATTGCCTCCTATACCTTTCAGTGTAGAAAAAGCCAAACAGTTGCTTGCCGAAGCAGGCTGGAAAGACACAGACAGCAACGGCTGGATAGACAAAGAAATTAACGGCAAAAGAGTAGACTTTAAATTTGAACTTGCTTATCCCAATGAAAATGATGTACGCAAAAGTATTGCCATGATTTTACAGCCTATATTCAAACAAGCAGGGATAGAACTTGTTCCCCGCGGTTATGACTGGGGCGCATTTTTAGACAGATGTAAAAATCATGAATTAGAAGCATGGTTAGGCGGCTGGGTATATGATGCCAATGAACAGGATTTGTATAGTGTATTTCATTCTTCCCAAATGGAAGGTGGGTATAATTATGGCTGTTATCAGTCTAAAAAAGCAGATGAACTGTTAAGTGCTATACCGCTTGAAATGGATACTCAAAAACGATATGCTTTACACAAAGAACTCCAAAAAGTACTCTATGATGAACAGCCTTATACTATGCTTTTTGCAGAAACTTCACGTATAGCATACAACAAACGTTTAACAAATGAAAAATGGTACGCGCAACGCCCTACTTATGATATTGCACAATTTTATCCTAAAACAGCACAACCTAACTAAAAATCTATTAAAAAAACAAAGGTGAGTTGAAGTACTCACCTTATTTTTTATTACATCAAAACTTCTTTTTACTATTCACTTTTTCCTTCGGATATAGCAATACGCATATCAGTATCAGCTTGGATATTTTTCATTTTGTAGTAGTCCATAATACCAAGATTGCCTTTACGGAAGGCTTCTGCCATGGCAATAGGCAACTGTGCCTCTGCTTCTATTACTTTGGCACGCATTTCCTGTGCCATAGCAATCATTTCGTGTTCTTTGGCGATAGCCATAGCCCTGCGTTCTTCTGCTTTGGCACGGGCAATTTTTAAGTCTGCTTCGGCACGTTCGGCCTGTAATTTTGCACCAATATTTTCTCCTACATCAATGTCCGCAATATCAATAGAAAGAATTTCAAAGGCAGTACCAGAGTCTAAACTTTTACCTAATACGGTTTTTGAAATACTATCTGGATTTTCTAATACTTGTTCATGAGATTCAGCCGAACCAATAGTGGTTACAATACCTTCACCTACACGTGCAATAATAGTCTCTTCTCCTGCTCCGCCCACTAATCGGTTTATATTTGCTCTTACAGTAACTTTACATTTTACTACCACCTGAATACCATTTTTAGCAATAGCCGCTACTGGGGGCACACTGATTACCTTCGGATTAACAGATACTTGTACGGCTTCAAATACGTTTCTACCAGCTAAATCAATAGCAGTAGCTTGGTCAAAATCTAATTTAATGTGAGCTTTTTCCGCAGAGATTAAGGCATTTACTACGGTTTGTACATTTCCCCCAGCCATGTAATGTGCTTCTAATTGAGAAATCTCTACATCAATACCTGCTTTTTGGGCAGTAATTAGCGGTTTTATGATATTAGCAGGCGGAACTTTTCTTAAACGCATTCCAATTAAACGACCTATTCCTACACGGACACCTGAAAAAATAGCAGTTATCCAAAGCCCAACAGGAACAAAATATGTGAAAACAGATAAGCCAATGATAACAGCGAATATAATCGCTATGGCTAAAGCAAATGGAGGCATAGTTTTAGAAAATTAAATTTACATTGTAAATGTATGCTTTTTTTTTCAAACAAACAATTTTATATCAGTTGTCAATTCTGACCAAAGTGGAATATGCCATTACTTTGCTTCCTTTTTCCCTGAACCACGAAAAAGAAATGTGATTTCTATTTACATAGGTTACAATTATATAACCATTGTCATAACATCTGTCTTTCTCTTCTACGATTTCTATAAATTCAGCTTTGTTTTTATCAATTTTAACAAGTTTCCATACTCCTTTACAAGGAATAGAAGGCTACTCAACGAGATAACTGTTTTTATCAGGATTAGCATAAAAAACCATGCTCCATGAATGTAACTGCGTGGGGCTGTCTACCTGAACGCCCATGCCCTGCCAGGTGCCTTTAAGCCAGTTTGCAGTGTTTCCGTTGGGAATATACAAAGTAAAACTGTTATTTAACAGCACAACAACAAAAAAGAAAACAACAATTTTTGCTCTCGCAAACATGATTTTCATACAGCAAATATACATCAAAACAAGCATAAAAAAAGACGGATACAAATTATCCGTCTTCTGATATATTTTACATTTGTGTTTTTATGCCTGTTCTCTTACGCCCACTACGGTAAATCTTTTTACAATAAATTCAGGAGTAGTATATGCGGCGTTTCCTGCTTTATTGCCCCCTGTGCCATGAAAATCAGAAAATCCCGCGGACTGGTTTATCCATGTAGGACCTGAAAGGTTAAATGCAATAGCCACCGATACAGGTAAAAGTTCTTGCAACATATTTTCTTTTGTTTCAGCATTTGAAGTGTAGATGGATAAAGTTAAACCACCTTTATCTTCTACCAACTTTTTAGCTAAGGATATACTCTCTTGTGTGTTCTCTGTTTGAATAATAAAAGCAATAGGTCCGAATAGTTCTTGTGCGTATTTTTCATAATCAGCGGCATTTACCTGAATGAGTAATGGGCTACTGGTACGCGAATTAGGAAATTCAGGATTTTGGATAGGCTGAGGTTCTAAAATTATTTTATATCCTTGATTTTTGGTATTCTGAATGCGTTGGTAAGTATCTTCACTTTGAATAGCACCGAGTACACCTGCCCCCATTTTTGGATTTTGAGCAAGGTTTTTCACTTTATCAGCAAACTTTTGGACAACTTCTTCAAAAGAAAGATGACCTATATTAGTATTTACACCGTTTTTAGGTATAAAAAAGTTTTGTGGTGCAGTACACATTTGTCCGCTGTATAAAGAAACAGAGAAAGCTAAATTTTCTAATGCATTGTCAACATCTATAAAGCTATCTATAATTACCGAGTTTACCCCTGATTTTTCGGTAAAGGTAGTTTTATTCGGTATACTTTCTATGTAATTTCCAAAATGCGAACTACCTGTAAAATCTATTAACTTGACAGCAGGGTGTTCAGCTAGTTGTTTAGTAATTGGATTTTGGGTGCTATCAGGGGCTAATTGAATGATATGCGGGTCAAAACCTGCATTTTTGAGTACTTCCTGCATTTTGGCTACCCATATTGCAATCGGTAAAATAGCCTTAGGATGAGGTTTTACGATAGTAGGGTTACCTGTAATTAAATTAGCATATACACCAGGAACAGTATTCCATACAGGAAATGTAGAACAGCCAATTACTAATCCTATACCACGAGGTACAACATAAAAACGTTTGTCTAATACAGCATTTACTTTACCGAGAGGTTTATCCCATCTTACCGTAGTTACGGGGTAGCGAGAGAGTTCCTCATATCCCATAGCAATAGCTTCCAAAGCTCTGTCAGCGGCATGCGGACCAGACGCCTGAAAAGACATCATAAATGCTTGTCCTGTGGTGTGCATAGTAGCGTAGGCAATGTCAAAAAAGACGTTTTTCATTTGTTCTAAAGTTTCAATAAGAATATCAGCCCGCTTTTCATAACTGGCATTTGCCCATTGTTTTTGTGCATTCTGTGCGTTTTTAATTAAAGTTTCTGTACTGAACGCAGGATACTGAATACTGAGTGGAATACCATACGGAGAGCGTTCTTCTCCTACCGTACCTGATGCGCCTTCTTGTAAAAGTTGATTAAAAGTACTGTTAGATAGTGTTTCAAAACGTTTTTTAGCATCATCATTAGCAGTTTCACCGTACACCTTACCTGATGGGGCTTCGGGATATTGTGCGTAGTATGTTCTTGCACGCATTGCCTTAATGGCATTTTCTAAAATGGTTTTATGTTTCATAGTTCAAAATTAAGAATTCTGTTGAGATAGAATAGTATTTTTAGTGTAATTAAGAATTTCAAAAGCACGTTCAGAGGTAGCGGCTTCTGCGTATACCCGTAAAATAGGTTCTGTACCTGACGGGCGTATCATTACCCATTCTCCGTTATCAAAGTGAAACTTATACCCATCTATGCTTTCAGTATTTCTTACAGTTAAATTTCCAAATTGAGTGTATGTATTATTTTTACATTGTGTAATAATGTGTTGTTTTTCGGTTTCAGAAACGTGTAAATCATAGCGTTCCATAGCAAAAGTGCCTATTTCTTGATAAATAATTTTAACTAATTCAGAGAGTTTTTTACCTGTTTTTGCCATAAATTCCATAATAGTAAGTCCTATAAAAATGCCATCTCGTTCAGGTACATTTCCTATAATAGCAATTCCTCCTGATTCTTCTCCACCTACAATCACTTTTTCATTTAACATGATTTGACAAATGTATTTGAATCCAATTTTAGTAACTTCATGTGGTAGATTATATTTTTGGCATAATTGAGCAATTTTTTGAGTGCAAGAAAAAGTAGTTACTACTTTGCCTGAAATGCCTTTTTCTTTGTATAAATAATAGATAAGCAACAAAAGAATATGATGTGAGTCTATGAATCTACCATTTTCGTCATATAAACCAATTCTATCCGCATCACCGTCAGTAGCTAATCCTAGTACTAAATGTTGGTTTTGATTTTGTTGGGCTATTTTGGATACTGTTTTGGACAGTTCTGTTAGGTTTTTGTGAATAGGTTCAGGCGCTTGTCCCATAAAAGAGGGATTGTAGTCGCAATGTAAAAAGGTGCCGTTAAGGGCTAACTTGCTTAAAACCCGCTGACCTGCACCGTACATGGCATCATAAACTACATGTATTTTCTTGCGGATAAGGTCAATGTCAAAATTCTGTTTCAGATGATTGATATAAAGAGTTTCCAAATCTTCTTTTTCAATGTTTGCAGGAGTGTATGTTTGTGTAATAGGTGTATCTATAAAATTTTCTACTTCGCTAATCATATCAGGGGTTGCAGGACCGCCGAAATAGCCTTTTATTTTGTATCCGCTGTATTCAGGTGGGTTATGACTAGCTGTAATAATAATTCCTGCGGCACAATTAAAATGTACTGTTGCTAATGAAATCATGGGAGTTGAACAAAATGAAGTACTTAAAACAACTTGAATGCCCATATCTGCAAGAATATGAGCTACCTGCTCCGCAAACCTTACACCCATGAAACGGCAGTCATAGCCTATAACAACTTTTAATTTATGAGAATAATTTTTGTGTATCCAAAGCCCTGTGGCTTGGCTTACTCTAACTAAATTATCTATGGTGAAATCTTCTGCAATAATAGCACGCCATCCATCTGTGCCAAATTTTATTTCTTCTTGTTTCATGTCTAACAGACAAAATTACAGAAAAAACTTACCTATACAAAAAACCTTCTGGGACAAGAAAGAAAAATACACTTAAAATTGCTTATTAGTATAAATTGAGCATGTGCTTACTTTTTAATAGACAGAGTTTTCTTGTACAATAAAAAGACTTGATAACCTTTGTGATGCTATAATAATTTGTAATATTGCACCATGAAATTTATAGCAGAAGTTAAGGTAATGCCCTTAAAGAACATACTAGACCCACAAGGTAAAGCTGTGCAAATGGGACTAAAAAGTATAGGATATAATAATGCTGAGCAAGTCCGTGTAGGTAAAAATATAGAACTTGTTATAGAAGCTGAAAATGCCGAAGTAGCAAAAACACAGGCTGAAGAAATGTCCAAAGCCTTGTTGGCAAATCTGATTATGGAGGAGTTTGAAGTAAAAATACACGAAATTAACAGTTAGGTTTATCTATTGTTTAAAGGGTAAATGAATACAGATTTTTTAACCACACTCAATCCTCCGCAAAAAGAAGCGGTTACTACTACTGACGGACCTATTATGGTTATAGCGGGAGCAGGTTCAGGAAAAACGCATGTTTTAACCTGTCGTATTGCCTACATGCTAGAATATGGCAATGAAGCAGGCGAAAAAGTAGACTCTTTTGACATATTAGCACTTACTTTTACCAATAAAGCCGCCAAAGAAATGCGGGAACGTATTGAGAAAATGGTGGGAACAGAAGCCCGTAATATATGGATGGGAACGTTTCATTCTATTTTCTCACGCATTTTACGCGTACAAGCAGAAAAAATAGGATACAGCCGTGATTTTACTATTTATGACCAAGAAGATGCACAGGGACTTGTAAAAACTATTCTCAAAGAGCTCAAAATTGACGAGAAAGTTTTTAAGCCGAATTACATTCATAATCGTATTTCTATGGCAAAAAATATGCTGGTAAGTGCATCAGAATATGAGCAGTATGTACGTGATGAATGGTCAGAAAAAACACATCAGGTATACAAAATATACGAACAGAGATTAAAATCTGCAAACGCTATGGATTTTGATGATTTGCTTATCAAACCGTTAGAGCTTTTTAAGAATAATCCTGACGTGCTTGCACAGTATCAAGAAAGGTTCAGATACATTCTGGTAGATGAATATCAGGATACTAATCATGCACAGTATATGATTACACGCTACCTTGCACATAAACACGAAAATATTACCGTAGTAGGCGATGATGCCCAAAGTATTTATTCTTTCAGGGGGGCAAATATTCAGAATATACTTAACTTTAATAAAGATTATCCGCAGGCAAAAATTATCAAGTTAGAGCAAAATTACCGTTCTACGCCCAATATATTAGCCGTTGCTAATGATGTTATTCAGAAAAACAAAGACCAGATACAAAAAACTGTATGGACAGCCAATCAGGAGGGGGAAAAAGTTACGGTTATCCGTTCTCTTACAGAACAAGATGAAGCCAACCGTGTAGCGGATATTATCCGTTCTTCCCGTTATGAACTTAACCTTGCCCTCAAGGATTTTGTCATTCTGTACCGTACCAATGCTCAGTCCCGTGCTATTGAAGAAGGTTTGCGCAAAGTTGGCATTCCTGCCCGTGTGATAGGTGGCATGTCTTTTTACCAACGTAAAGAAATTAAAGACTTGATTGCTTATTTCAGAGTAACTCTCAATGATAATGATGAAGTTGCCTTAAAACGCATTATTAACTATCCTACACGCGGCATAGGAGATGCTACCGTAGAGAAGATTATGCAAGCGGCATCGGTTAGCAAAAATACTTTATGGCAAGTTCTTAACAATATAGAACAATATATTCCTAATAGTAGAATTTCAGGTGCTGTACAGGACTTTGCCACTATGATACAACATTTCCGCGAATACAACGAAACCCATGATGCCTACGAAACTGCCAAATATATTGTACATCAGTGCGGTCTGTTCAAAGAACTTAAAAGTGATACTTCACCCGAGGGAGTATCCCGCATAGAAAACATTCAGGAATTGCTTAATGCGATAAAATTCTTTACTGATGACGCTACCCGCAGTGATAAAAGTCTCTCTTTCTTTTTACAGGAAGTTTCTTTACTGACCAATGCAGATTTAAGCCCTGATGAAGATGCGGTTACTTTAATGACCATTCATACCGCTAAAGGCTTAGAATTTCCTGTGGTTTTTGTGGTAGGAGTAGAAGAGGATTTGTTTCCAAGTAAATCTTCGCTTAATTCCCGTAGTGAATTAGAAGAGGAACGGAGATTGTTTTATGTAGCGGTTACCCGTGCTAAAAAAAGACTGTTTCTTTCATATTCCGAACAGCGTTATCGTTTTGGCAATATTTCGGATTCAACAGCCAGCCGTTTTATTAAAGAAATCAATCCTGAACTGCTTAATCTTGAAGGAAAAGCCTCACAGATAATACGCAAACATGAAAAAAATCATCAGGAATACCTGCAAAAAAATTTACATTATACCACGAAATCAATGTTAAGCACACAAAAAGCCGTTTTACCCAAAGAGGACTTTAACGGAGAATTTATTCCTTGTAACCCCGCAGATTTACAGGTAGGTATGCAGGTAAGACACGAAAAATTTGGCAAAGGCAAAATTACAGGTCTGGAAGGCATCGGCGGAAATCAGAAAGCGCATGTTTTTTTTAATGCCGTAGGCAATAAAACACTATTACTCAAATATGCTAAACTCATGATTGTCCAAGAATAAAATTACAAATTTTTTGGTAGGTCAGTATTTTTTCTCTTTCTTTGCAATTGAGTTCTAAAAACTGACAGTAGAAATTCCCTCAGGGCAAAGCTACTGCCTAATGTTTGATGAATATGCTAAAAAAAGTTATTTTATTATGTTTAGCACTCTGGGCAGGTTTTGCAAAAGCTCAACAATGTGCGGAAAAAGATACCTTTAATCTTAATTCGGGTATCCTATTCGTTGAAAAAACATCTGAAAAGAAAGAATTTCCTAATCTTCTTCCTCTCAAAGCAGACCTTATGCAACTTTCCAATGAATGGAAAGGAGTTCGTTATCGTTATGGCGGTATGTCCAAACAAGGTACAGATTGCTCTGGTTTGGTAACAAGACTGTTGGAAGTAGCTATGCCTGACATACAACTTCCCCGAACTTCGCGCGATATGTATGCGGAAACTATGCGTATTCCGCTATCCGAAGCTAAAACTGGTGATTTGCTTTTTTTTAGAAACGGTACTCGTTTACCTATCAGTCATGTGGCTTTGTATCTCGGTAATGGCTATTTTGTCCATGCTACAGGATATTATGGTGTGATTATCAGTCATTTGTCGGAAGATTATCATAAAAGAACTTTTTATGCCGCTACCCGAATTACGGAAAAAAATCTTAAAAAAACTGCTGTAAATAAATAGCATCATGCCTTATTCCCTTGCAGACTTTGAATATTTTTTACCTGATGAGCGTATTGCATTGTATCCTATTGAACCCAAAGACCACGCAAAACTGTTAGTATATAAAAATGGAATAGTAAAAGATACTTTTTTTTACAATATCGCTGATGAAATTCCCGAAAACAGCATTCTTATAGCTAATAACACCAAAGTTATTCCTGCAAGATTGTGGTTTCAAAAACCCGAATCAGATACCGTAATTGAAATACTTTGCCTTAATCCTGTACAGAAAGATATTCAGCAGGCTATGGCAGATACCGCTGAAAGCACTTGGGAATGTATGATAGGCAATAAAAAACGATGGAAATCGCAGATACTCACAAAACAATACGGGAATGTACAACTCTCGGCTGTATGCCACCAAAAAATAAGTGAAAATACTTTTGAAGTGTGTTTTACTTGGCAACCTGAACAGATGTCTTTCAGTGAAGTGCTGGATAAAATGGGCAAACTTCCTCTTCCTCCCTACTTACACCGTGATACCGAAGAACAGGATAAAATACATTATCAGACATTTTTTGCACAACAACAGGGGGCAGTTGCCGCACCGACCGCAGGCTTGCATTTTACAGAATACGTGTTGCAGTCCCTCAAAGACAAAAATATTCATTTGCAAATGCTCACCTTACACGTAGGTGCAGGTACATTCTTGCCTGTTAAAACAGATAACCCATTGGAACACAACATGCACTATGAAAAAATTTGTGTCAGTGCGAATACCTTATGTTCTTTATATGAAAACACAGGTAAAAACCCCATCATTGCTACGGGTACAACCACACTGCGCGCTTTGGAAAGCGTATATTGGTTCGGAGTACGCTTATTGGAAAAAGAACCTATTATTTTACCTTATTTGATACAAAAACAAGATATAAGTCTGCAATACCCTGTAAAATATACCTTTAAACAAAGTTTAGAAACTGTTTTAACTTGGCTAGACGTTCAGAATTATGAAATTTTGGAGGGATACACAAATCTGTACATTTTACCTGATTCTCCTGTTCAAAGCATTGACGCACTGATTACAAACTTTCATCAGCCGAAGAGTACTTTACTTATGCTTATTAGTGCGATTGTAGGTCAAGATTGGAAGAGAATATATGAACATGCCCTGAGCAATAATTATCGTTTTTTGAGCTATGGAGATGCTAATTTGTATTGGAAAGAATAAACTCTTTTTTACATCATCTCTGCTACTTTTTGAGCTACTTTACTGCCAATAGCTACACCCATGCCTGACATACGTACAGCGCAATAGATATTTGGTTTTACCTCTCTTATAATCGGAGCTTTTTCCTGCCCAAAACCCATAATGCCTGACCACCAGTATTCTATCTCAAAATTTGTATCGGGTAGTATCATTTCTTTAAGCATAGTTGTAAGTTTGTTTTTTACCAGCTCTGTAAAGCCAAATTCGTAAGTTTCTTCTGATTTAAAATCCAAGTTTCTACCACCACCTAGTAATACGCGGTTATCCTCTACACTTCGGAAGTAGTAATATCCCTCCTGATAATGAAATGCTCCTTTTAAGCGTAAATTAGGGATAGGTTTAGTAATGCAGACCTGTCCGCGCCCTGGTACAACATCTAATTCAGGTAAAAGTTTTTTAGCAAAGGCATTCGTAGTTATGATTACTTTATCTGCATAAAGTCTACCTTGTTTAAGGATAATTTCTGCCCCTTCTGCGTATGAGTTCACGTGTTCCACTTCCATCTGATTCCATACTAATATGCCGATTTTTTGTGTATTCTGCCATAAAGCAAACAATAATTTACCTGAATGCAAAAGTGCTTCCGCAGGATTATAAATAAGATGTGATACATTTTTTAATCCCATTTTGGATATGTCTTCATCTTTGGGAATATAGGTTTGTTTCAAGTGCGTAATAGGTTCAAGTAGTGCATTTATCCTGTCTAATTGAGTAAGATAGTGCTGATAATTATCTTCCTCGTCAGCTGTAAAAACTTCATATCCTCCCGTAGATTGATGACCAATGTCTTTACCTTGTGTAATCTCAAACAGTCTTTGCAGTCCACTAAAACGAAGATTGACTAAGTTGAGCATATCTAACTGGCTTTCTGTGCTTTCTTGTAATAATAATTCTGAAATACTGCCAAAGCAGGCAACTCCTGCATTGCGTGTGCTTGCGCCCATTTGTAGAATGCCCCGTTCTAAAACAAGAATATCTGCATCAGGATATTTGTGTTTAAGTTCCTGTGCCGTAATCAGTCCTACTATACCACTGCCAATAACAATAAAATCCCATTTTTTTTGCCAGAAAGCGCTGACTTCCCAATATGAAGGTGTGTACATTCTGCAAAAATAAGTATTCCTGTATTCAGAAAAAAATAATGCCATTAAGGCTGTGAAACGACGAGCGGTATCTGTGTTTTTTCTTGATTATGAATAACTTGCACAATGTACATTCCATTCAGTAAATTAGGTAAATTTACAGGCTGATAGCTCATACTCATTCCTGAATGCACCATTTTTCCAGAGAGGTCAAAGATGCTGAACAAAAATGGCTTCATGCTATTTTCTACATTGATATACAAAATGTTCTGTGTGGGATTTGGAAACAGAGTTACGTTCATACGGTTTGGGTATAACGGTTTAGAAGGCACAGAAGTTACACTTGGTCCGCTTTTCATGACAGTTCGTAAAAAAATAGCGCCTTGCCAAGTGCTGTGTTCCCATGTACCTGTAAGATTTACCCAAAAACGATAATCCGCAGGGTTTTTATTTACATTAGTATTCATATCCGAAGCTATACCAAGCGGAATGCCACTGGTTTGTTTGATACCTACATACACGATGCCGTTAGCAGGAATAGCAATAGTTGTATCGTTGTTAGTGATGCCTTTAAGTGTGTATTCTATCCATGTTTTGGAATAATCTGGGAACAGACTGAATGGTGTTTCATAGAGAAGCACTTCGGGAGTTAGACTTGACCAAATTCTGATTTTGAAAGCCAATGTACTGTTGTCAATCCCCCAATGTCTACTAAATCCAATTCTGACAGCTTTTATACTGTCTGCCGCATTAAGCTGATATTTATACGCAAACGCATAATTCCCTTGATTAGGTCCTGAGATGCCATAGCCACTCTCTGCACTCCCATCATCATAACTGATATAATCGCTGACTTCACGGCTAATTTGTAAAGAATCATTAGCAGGAATAAAGTCGGGAGTAGTCTGGTTTAAGAAAAAAGTTTCTTTGAAGGTGCTGGGTTTAGTTAAACTGTCTAAACTGTAATTTAAGAATGGGGTTAAAGATTGTTTATCTGTACTCATCGGACTTAATCCTGTCGGCAGACAAGGCGGTACTTCTGTATAAATTGGTGTGCCATAACGACTAATTCTTCTCCCTGGACATAACGGTAGAATGGTGTTATTACTCAAATTACGAAAATAAAATGTAGTACTATCTATTTTTTGGCGAGTTTGATACTCTTTTAGGCTTAAATTGCTGTACGGAGAAAAACTGTGCTGGGTAATAGGATATTGGACACTTACATCATTGATAATGCTGTCTTGTGCATTTCTGTTATTATTTAGATACACATAATCTATATGCCAATGGTCAAAATCGCCGTGCAGGCTGGCAAAATTTCTGAAACGAAACTGAAATCCTTTGTATAAAAATTGTGTATCTGTAATAGGTAAAGCTACAAAACGAAAACCTTGTCCTGTGGCTAAACTGCTTCCCTTTTTTACCCATTGTAGTTTCCATTGATTACTACTGTTTTTAAATTCTACAATAAGCGAGTCTTTGAGTTCAGGGGCATCGCCCAAGCCTTGTGGTTGATAAAAAAAACTTAAATAAATGTTATCCGATGGGGTAAAGGTACTTAAATTGATAGGCTTAGACAAAAGTGTATCTGCACTGCCGTAGGCACTAGTAGCACTATAAGGTATTCCTTTTCGGTTACAGCCATTAAAAGTAACTACCCCGAAAGACGGAGGATTGATGCCATAACCAAGATTTACATGAGCAGAGCTACTTTTCCATAAACTTGTGTCAGGGATAATAGAATAATAAGAAAAATCATCAATAAAAGGTAAAGATAAAGTATCTGCTGTGGTTTTACAGGTAAAACAATAGATATTATCCGTATCATGCAAAGGGAAATAAGCACCTTGTATTTTCACTTCCTGTTGAGCATATATCAAAGCAGAGCAAAAACTTAAAATAAAATACAAATACAATTTCATCACTACAAAAATATAAAAAAATACTGTCATCATATAGCCAAAAAATCTTGTATTTTTGTCCGAAGTATGTTTAAAAGTCTGCACCTTTTGGTGATACGTTCTTTTGTAGGTCCTTTTTTTGTTACATTTTTTATTGCTTTATTTATTCTGATGCTTCAATTTGTGATGAAGTATTTAGATGATTTTATTGGTAAAGGTCTAGCGACTTCGGTTATTATGGAACTTTTAACGTATGCGGTAGTTCCTTTTGTATTGTATGCGTTGCCTATGGCAATTTTGCTTTCTTCCCTAATGACTTTTGGAAATCTGGGTGAGCATTATGAACTGGTTGCTATGAAATCTGCGGGTATAAGCCTGCCCCGAATTATGACACCTTTGATTGTAACTAATATATTCCTCGCGACAGGTTTATTTTTTTATGCCAATATTGTGATGCCCAAAGCGAATCTTAATTTTTACAGCCTTTTGTATGATATTACTCAGGCAAAACCTGCTTTTCAACTTACTTCGGGTACATTTTACAATGGAATGAAAGACATCAGTATTCAGGTAAAAGAAGTAGATAATGCTACCAATATACTTACTGATGTGCTTATCTACGACCATACGAGTAACTTGGGTGCGAATAAAATTATTACAGCTAAAAAAGGAAAAATGCAATTTACACAAGATAAAAACTATTTGGTTATGACCTTGTTTGATGGCTGGTTACATGAAGAACTTCTCCCTGACCCAAATAAAGGTAGAAATTATCCGCACAGCACTACATATTTTCGTAAATATGTTACACAATTTGATATATCTTCTTTACAACTCAATAGAACAGACAAGAAACTATTTCTACATTCTGAAAAAATGAAAAATAACAGGGAATTGATTAGAATGCAAGACTCCTTAGCAAAAGATATACAAAAAATGCTTAAAAACGGCAAAGATTATTTTAGACCGTATTTTCATTATGACTCTACACTTAAAAAAAATGAAATTAAGCCCAATACTGAACTTTTCAATAAACCCGTAATAGATTGGTTTCCTAAAGACAAACACACGCTCGTTTACCGTAATGCTTTTAATCAAACGCAGGGAAACAAAGATTATCTCATTGGGTACAGAAACGATTTATTAGAAACACAAAAAAAAGTTATCAAAGCAAAATTAGAGTATCATCAGAAATTTGCTTTACCTGCTATCTGTATTGTTTTTATGGCTATCGGCGCACCTTTAGGGGCTATTATCCGCAAAGGAGGACTTGGATTGCCTACGGTAGTTTCTACGATATTTTTTATTTTGTATTGGATGCTTTCAGAAACGGGCAGAAAAATGGCAATCAAAGGAGAGATAAATGCTGTACATGGTGCATGGCTGGGCGTATATGTTTTATTACCTGTAAGTCTTGTGGTGGTGTATCTGGCAAGCACAGACTCTAATATTTTGGATACAAGTTACTATAAAACTACATTAAACAGATGGTTTAACAAGAGTAAAAAAGTATAACCCCACAGAAATCTCCGTGAGGTTAAGTGAAAATGAAATTAAATAGCGATTATTTAGCTGTCCAACCGCCTTCCATAGGAATAGAAGCCCCTGTAATTACTTTTGCTTCTTCTGATGCTAAAAACAAAGCCATACCTGCCAAAGACTCAATAGAAACAAACTCTTTTACAGCATGTTGTTCTAACATAATTTTATCTATTACTTCCTGCTCTGAAATACCATGTAGTTTAGCTTGGTCTTTAATTTGACCTTCTACTAATGGAGTACGTACATATCCAGGACAGATAGCATTACAAGTAATATTGTATTCTGCACCTTCAAGTGCAATAGCTTTGGTTAAGCCCGTAATACCGTGTTTGGAAGCCACATAAGCCGATTTTCCTTTGGAAGCCACTAAACCGTGCGCAGAAGAGATATTGATAATTCTGCCGAATTTACGAGCTTTCATACCTTTCCATGCGGCTTTGGTAGTGTGAAAAGCTGAGCTTAAATTAACTCCAATAATCAAATCCCAGCGTTCATTTGGAAAGTCTTCGATAGCAGATACAAATTGAACTCCTGCACAGTTAATCAATACATCAATATGCCCAAAGGTATCTTCTGTATCTTTTACCAATGCGGCAACTTCGTCAGGTTTCATCATATTAGCGCCGTTGAATTTGGTTTTTACCCCATATTTTTGGGCTACACCTTCTGCGATTTCGGGTCCGTTCTTTTCAAGACCGTTAAACATGATATTGTACCCCTTTGCAGCGAACTCCTGCGCTATTCCCAAGCCAATACCGCTTGTACTTCCTGTAATTAAAGCAACTTTTGTCATACGTACTTCAAAGGTAAGCACTTTGTTTTATCTTACCATATTTTTTACTTAAATTTTTAATACATTCACTTGAATTATATGATGAAGCTTAAAAATTAGTACGAGTGCTTCTATTTATTCTCTAATCGCTGTTTAGATGGTTTCTGCCTTCTCAACATGCAACTCATCTTTTACCGCTACTACGGTTAATAAATGTAAATAGGGTCTATTTTGTAAGGTTTTATCTTGTTTGTAGTAGTATAATACCTGTTCTTTAGCTTCTTGCATGGTTTTTTCTACTTCATTAGCCTGTTCTTTTTTAAGGTATTTTAACTCTATCACAAATTCGTGATGTTCGTAAGGATTACTCGGTCTTTTGAATAACATCAAATCCGGGTAGCCACCGCTTTGTACCTCCCTTTCACTGATTACATCAAATATGCCTGCTAACATCAAATACGCAATAATGACCATCTTAACCTGTTTTTCATTAAACTGTATAAAATCTCGGTTAGAAAGACTTTCAAGTACTTTGGTTATCATCTCAAAAAATCGTTCATATTCACCGTATTTTGCCATGTTTTCAATAGCTTTATCTATATTACTGCTTTTTATTTCTATACCTGAATTTTCGTTAATAGTATCTGCATAGTATTGCCAATACAGTTCTTCAATCACTTTATTCGGGACTTTGAATTTTACTCTACCTGTCATATCTATACTTTCAATGGTTAAATTTCCCAGATATGCTAAAAAGTTGATAAGTTCATTTTTCTTAAAACCTCGCGTAAAGCTAAATTGCGTAATCAAGGGAGCTTGTACTGTACCATTAGCTAATACTTCTTGTAATACTTGTTTATTTTCATACATATTCACTACTTCAAACATTTGCTTTAATTTACCATAATCAGGGGCAATGTTGGGGTCTAACATAGGTTCAGGGCGAGTTTGAAAACGTGCAAAATATTTGAGATAATACAATACCATATCCGAATTGTATAAAGTTTCTGTTGAATGCCTGCTAAATTTGTAACCATTATACCATTCTTTCATTTCTTGTATAACCTCATCTTTCCGAGAACTATCTTGTAAGACTAATTCTAAAAGACTTTCAACTTCATCTTGGGTAAAGCCCATCATGGCTTCAAAATCAAGGTGGTGAGTAAGATGAGTAAGAATATTAAAACCGCTGGTAATACCGTCAAGAGTTAAAGGAGAAACCCCTGTAATGAACACTCTATCTACTATACCTTGTTGTGTTGCGGTTTTAATAACTTCAAAAAATTTACGTACATACCCTTGTTTGGATACACTGTCTATAAACTCATCTACACTACGGTATAAAATTTCATTCGTAAAATGGTCGTATTCGTCAATGAGCAAATAAATAGGATATTTTTTATCATATTTTTCACAAAAAATAGACAATATCTCTTCTGCATCTTCTGTTTGGTAGATAGATTGAATATTTTCTTTACTTAAACATTCATACCTGTCAGAAAAACCAGTAATATAGGTTTTAATTTTGAGATTAAATCCTTGTTTAGCACTTTCTTTGGTAGAAGTATCAATACCACTAAAATCAAATTTGAGTATTCTGTATGTATTTCGTAACGGTGTGGGATATTTGCCAATATAATACTTACCAAAAAGTTGTTCAAACTTATTTTTTTGATTGATGTCGTAATAATATTCTAGTATGGATAACCACAAACTTTTGCCAAATCTACGGGGGCGCAGAAAAGATACATATTTTTCATCTTCTAAATCTTGAATATACTTTGTTTTATCTACAAATGTGAAGTTTTGTGTAGATAATTGCTCAAAATTA
Source organism: uncultured Bacteroidia bacterium (assembly GCA_938028625.1). Classification (GTDB taxonomy): domain Bacteria; phylum Bacteroidota; class Bacteroidia; order JANWVE01; family JANWVE01; genus JANWVE01. Next base: position 18,445 of record CALIZB010000095.1, read on the forward strand.
CTTACTCCATACGGGAATTTTACAGTATTCATGTTACAAAGTTACAAATTATTAGCTGACCAGGTATTGAAAAAAGAAT
>CALIZB010000096.1 GCA_938028625.1 uncultured Bacteroidia bacterium
AAAGATGAGGAAGTTACAGATATAAGCATTCCTGAATTTATTCCTGAACCTGTAATGTTCCCTAACCCTGCGCAAAATGAAGTACATTTTGATATTGTGAGTTTGGCTTCTGAAAATGTGTTTATTCAGATATTTGATGTACAAGGTAAAATGCTTAAAGAGCAGTTTTTAGGTCAGAATATCGGTGAGAATATCTATACTATTTCTACCCAAGATATGCTACGCGGTATGTACCTTGTAAAACTTGTGCATGGTGATAAAGCAAGCTATCATAAATTGATATTGTATTAGTTCCAATAAGATAAAATCTGCCGTAGTATGAGTAAGTACTGCGGTATTTTTTATTTTAATTTTATCTTGGGCGTGTCCTTGCACCATGTTTCGCTTGCGCTCATGGGTGCAAGGTCGGCGTGCTACGGGCTTCGCTTCGCTACGGTGCTACGCACTATGCTGACGCATACCCTTCGCATGCCTCACGCAATTTTGAAATATACATTTTTTATTTTGAAATTCTGCTGTTTTCGTTGTTTAACATCATTTATTCTCTTATCTTTGTAATGTATGCAAAAACGCTTTTCTGTATATATTCTGTTGCTTATAGCTTTTTTGGGAATGATTTCCTGTAAAAAAAACATATTCAAACCGAAAGTAATTAAAGATGACAACAGCATATTGAGCTCACTTGGTAATCGTAAAACTGTAGACGGCGTTTTTTTATGGTTCAAAAATGCCTATGAATTTAGAGATAGCACTTTATACGGAAAGCTATTACATCCTAATTTTCGTTTTACCTATTATGATTTTGCAAATAATACTCAAATTTCATGGGACAGAGGTGAAGAAATGCGCATACAATATCGTTTATTTCAGAATGTAAAAAATATTTCTCTTACTTGGAATAATTACCTACAAACGGATACTACGGCTACAAGTGCAGAAATAATACGCTCTTTTAATTTGATTTTAGAGATAGACGCTTATACCTCTTACAGAGGTACAGGTAGAGTGATATTTACACTTACTCGCAATCACCCTGACGAAGAATGGATGCTACTTCGTTGGTTTGACGATTCAGATTTTTAAGCTAATTTTACCAAAATGAAAAATATATTTACTCTTTTTTTCTTATTTTTGGGAGCATATACAACTTTTGCACAAAAGGAACTGCAAAAAGGAAATGCGTTTTATGAACAAAAACAGTATGACAGTGCTTCATATTACTACCGAAAAGGCTATTACATTGCTACCCAAAACAGAGATTTGAGTACTCAGAAAAAATATATTCCTTTGATTGTTCAGGCAGAATGTTATGCTCAAGACCCTGATACAGCACTAAAATATGCTAATCTCATGTACTTCGCTAATTTTTTACCACACGAAGTATATGCCGCTAAAGAAAACGTTTTTCGTAGGTTTTTGTATCATGACAGTGCCGCTTTTTATGCCGCAAAATATCATTCCTCTGCTCCAAAAAAAGATAACAAAACGGAAATACAACGCTTGAAAAACGCTGTTATAGCCTACTATGACGCTTATTATTACGACCTTGCTTTATTTCACTGTAAGCAACTTTTAACCTTGTGTGAAACTGAGTATTCTAAAAATAGCCCTGAATTTGCAGAAATTAAATTGATAATTGCCGCTATATTAGCTAAAAAAGGAGAAGTTATTACTGCGCAAAACATCATAGAACAAGTGATGCTCATTTATCAGAAATATCCTGAACAGCCCACGCTCATAGCGTATGCACATTATGCAAAAAGCATCATTCTTACTCAATTAGGCAAATACCTACAAGGATTGACCGCAATACAAAAAGCACTCTCAATATACAAAAAAGAACTTGGAGAACAGCATATCAGCACTGCAAAAACATTTTTACAATTAGGAATTTTATATGAAAAAACTGCAAAATATGACTCTGCTTTCTATTATCAGCAAAAAGCACTGACCTTATTCAAAAACCTTGTACCTGAAAATCATTTATATATAGCACAAGTTCTTCAAGCTATCGGAACTACGCACTACGCCCAAAAAAATTATGATAAAGCCGAAGAGTACTACCAAAATGCACTTTTTATACAAAAACAGCATTATCTACAATATCACCCGCAAATTGCTCAAACCTATAAAAATCTTGGTGCAGTCATGGAATCTAAAAAAGATGTCATTTTATGTTATCGTTTTTATGAACTCGCACTTAATATCCACCTCCGAACATTGAGTAACACTCACATAGAAACCGCACAAAGCTATATTAACATGGGAACAGCTTATTTTCTTAAAAAAGAACCTAAAAAAAGTTTAGAATACTACCATAAAGGAATACACATTTTAGAACACAATCCCGAATTTGCCAATCATGAATATTTATTGCACGGATACAGTAAATTGTCTACTTTTTATCAAACTCAAAAAGACTATGAAAAAGCTATTCTATACACAGAAAAAACTATTTCTATTATTAAAAACAAAGTAAATACATTTAGCACTTACCTATCAGAACAATATCTTAGGTTAGTTGCTTTGTATCATCTTGCTAATCAGTATAGTAATGAAATAAAAGCTTACCAAAATGCCATAGATGCTCTTTGCCTCAAACCTGTTACCGAACCTTTTGCTACTCCTGCATACAAAGACGTGGTTATGGAAGAGAAAGTTATTCCGCTCTTAGTACAGAAAGCCAATCTCATCATACAGCATCATACTTTTGAACCTTTACAACCTTTTACTTTATGGTCAGATGAACCCAATAACAAACTTCCCCATGATAGCAGAAAAGAATATGAACTCAATAGCGCATTAAACGCATTAGAATTAGTCATAGAACTTAAACATAAACTATTCAGACAGGGACAATACATTTCCATTCCCGCAGATGTGGAACAGAAAATCATGTTTCTTTGCTTGCATCTCTATCAAATATCAGGAGAAAAACATTATGCTGAAAAACTACTTTCTTACACCGAGATTTTTGCTTATCAACAGTATCAATATAAATACATTCTGGATATAGAAAAAGCATCTCAAAAATCTATATCTGTACAGGATACTCTTAAAGAACGAAGAATTAAAATTGAAAAACAACTTACAGAACTTAAAAAACAACTCATAAATGCTTGCAAAAATGAATATAAAACAGATACTCATTGGGTAAAATCTCTTTTACAACAATACCAAAATACGCTTAAAACACAAGAAAAATTATGGGAAAATATTCAAAAATACGCTCCTCAATATCATGCAAATTACACAGTAAAAGGACTAAATAATCATATAGCTTTTGAGACCCAAACGGATAAATTTATTACTTTTTTGCCTTTAGACGCACTTTGTAAAACATGGAAAACTGTAAAAAATCAAAATCACGTCCTGTATAAAGCGCAAGCCTTATATTATCTGCCTTTACCTGATTCAAAAAGTATAGCACTTATAGTAGATGAAAACAAAATGCACTGTATTCCATTAGAAACCAATACACTGATTTTTAAGGAAATTGCCCTGCTAGATTCTGCGCTCAGTCAAAAAAATATCACTCAAAGTACAGCAATATCTGAAAAACTCTCGGAAATATTGTTTGAACCTGTTAAAAACTATCTCAATACAAATACCCTTCTTATATGCACACAAGGTATATTTAACAGGCTAAGCATAGAAAATCTCTTTTTGGACAAGAAAAATACGGTTATCAGTAAGTATAGAATATTTTATACATATTCTCTTGTAGAATTGCTTAATCAAGCCGTAGAGAAACCTAAAACTGAGTTTACTCAGAACATATTTGAAACCAAACAGCCTGTTATAGCATTGACTAATCCAAAGTACCGTTTTGTATCTGCTTCTGGTTGCACAGCCGAGGAGGTAGATATATTTCATACAGATAGTTATATAACATACCCCAAAAAATCTCCTCCATATACATATTATCTGTATATTTCCGCATATTGCAATACTTTTGTTCCTTATATACAGGCTAATTATATTACTTTACATTATCCCGCAGATTCAGAAACAGAGCAGCAGCTCTGGAATACTTTTTATGAAACTCTCATGAAAAACAATACTGTATGGAATGCGTTTTATACCGCACAGCAAAAAATTTACAAGCAGAACAGTTTCTATCCGGGTTGTTTTCGGTTGTATTTAACTAAAATTTGAAAATAACTCAGAAATAACCATGAGGACGTTTGCTAAGTAGTTTGTAAGTTCATAGCGTTTTGTTATTCATATACTCTTCAAATGTAAAGAGACAAAGTTTTGTACAGTTTCATTGCTTACCCTTATACATAATCTTTGGGTATCATATATTAGACACTTTGGCATATATAGAGTATAGTTTTTTATCTCAAATCTGTATTAAAAAGCGTTACTCACATTGTGATAAACAAACGCATAAATTTATTACATATTCAAAAACTTTTTATCAATTTTGTAGTTCTATCACTATGGAATCAGAAAAAAATTTAACTCCTTCTGTCATTGTAAGCGAATTAGACAAATATATTATTGGTCAGAAAGATGCAAAAAAAGCAGTGGCTATCGCCCTGCGCAATCGTTGGCGCCGCATGCATGCGTCTGTACAAATACGTGAAGAAATTATGCCCAACAATATTCTTATGATTGGTGCTACGGGTGTAGGAAAAACAGAAATTGCACGAAGATTAGCTAAATTAGTCAATGCGCCATTTGTTAAAGTGGAAGCCTCAAAATTTACAGAAGTAGGTTATGTGGGCAGAGATGTAGAAAGCATGATAAAAGATTTGTTGCAGCAGGGTATCAATATGGTAAAAGCACAGCATAAACAAGAAATACAGCAAAAAGCGGAAGAACAGGTAGAAAACATTATTCTGGATATTCTGCTCCCGTCTGTAAAAAGTTCTATAGAAAATGCCCAAAAATTTGGTTTTGAAGTAACAGATGCTAATGCTGTTTCAGAACAGGAACTTAATCATCGTACACGCGAAAAAATTCGTGCAAAACTTAAAAAAGGTGAATTAGACCACAGAAAAATTGAAATAGAAATAGAATATAAACCCAATGCACAGGTTATCGGTCCGCTTGGTGCAGATGATATGGCAGCTAATATTGAAGAAATGATAAGTAATATTTCCCCAAAACGTACCAAAAAACGCACAGTTACCATAGAAGAAGCCAAAAAAATCCTGCTTGACCAAGAAGCCCAAAAACTTATAGATATGGACAGTGTAATTGCAGAATCCATTAAACGCGTGGAAACCAGTGGTATTGTATTTATTGATGAAGTAGATAAAATTGTAGGAAAGTCCCGCGAAGGTGGTCCTGATGTGTCCCGCGAAGGCGTGCAGAGAGATTTGCTTCCTATTGTAGAAGGTTGTACCGTAAGTACAAGGTATGGCAACGTAAAAACTGACCATATTTTATTCATTGCCGCAGGTGCTTTTCATGTGTCCAAGCCGAGTGATTTAATTCCTGAATTTCAAGGTAGATTTCCTATCCGTGTAGAGTTACAATCTCTTACCGAAGAGGACTTCTTCCGTATTCTTACCGAACCTGAAAATGCGCTTACCAAACAATATAAAGCTCTTTTTGAAGCCGAAGGTTTTGAATTAGAATTTGAAGAAAATGCTATACTCGCTATGGCAAAAATTGCCTATCAGGTAAATAATGAAATTGAAAACATTGGTGCAAGACGCTTACATACTATTCTTACTACTTTGCTCAATGACTTTCTGTTTGAAATACCTGACCAACTCACAGAGAAAAAAATTATAGTTACAGAGGCATTGGTTCATCAAAAATTAGGCAATCTCGTACAAAACAAAGATTTATCTCAATATATTTTGTAATTTTGTTTTCATGCCAAAAATATCTCACAGAGCAGGGGTCTTACCTGCATCTCCTATACGTAAACTTGTCCCTTTTGCCGAAAATGCAAAAAAAATGGGGCGAAAAGTCTATCACCTCAATATAGGTCAGCCCGATATTGAAACTCCTGAAACCTTCTGGAATGCTATTAAAAACCATAATCTTAAAGTGCTGGAATACACACATTCCGCAGGATTGGAAAGTTATAGACGCAAACTTTCAGGATATTATCAGAAATATGACATCTCGGTTACACATGAAGATATTATTATTACCACAGGGGGTTCAGAAGCTTTATTTTTTGCCATGTATGCGTGCATGAATCCTGATGAGGAAATTATTATTCCTGAACCTTTTTATACCAATTACAACTCTTTTGCACAAATGGCAGGGGTAAAAGTCGTTCCTGTACCCTCACGCATAGAAGACGGCTTTAAACTCCCCGCTATCAGTGAATTTGAAAAACGTATCACAGAGAAAACCAAAGCTATCCTGATATGTAACCCTGGTAATCCCACAGGCTATATTTATACACGTGAGGAATTAGAACAACTCAAAGCTCTAGTTCTCAAATATGACCTTTTTCTCATTAGTGATGAGGTATACAAAGAATTTATTTATGACGGCAAACAATATGTATCCGTGATGCACATGAACGGTATAGAAGACCGAACCATACTCGTAGACTCTGTTTCCAAACGATACAGCGCCTGCGGCGCAAGAATTGGGGCATTAGTCTGCAAAAACAAAGAAATTATACAAAGTGCCTTAAAAATGGGACAGGCAAGACTATGCGCACCTATGCTAGAACAGTTAGCCTGCGAAGCCGCCGTAGATACTCCTCAAAGCTATTTTGACGCTGTAACAAAAAATTATGTTGCTCGCAGAAATATAGTTCTGCAAGGTTTGTCTAAAATACCTAATACCTTGTACAATACCCCCAGCGGAGCATTTTACCTTATGGCAAAATTTCCCATAGAAAGCAGCGAACATTTTTGTCAGTGGTTATTAGAACATTTTGAATACAACAACGAAACCGTCATGCTTGCACCCGCAGGCGGATTTTATGCTACACCAGGTTCAGGAAAAAATGAAGTCCGTATCGCTTATGTGTTGGAAGTAAACGAACTGCAAAAAGCCATGATTTGCTTGCAGAAAGGATTAGAACAGTACTTACAACAAACTTCAAAATAAAATATGACCACAGAACAACTCATTAGCTTGTTTAGTCTTACTTTAATGGAAATAACGCTGTGTATAGACAATGCTATTTTTATCAGTATACTCGCATCAAGGGTACCTGGCGCCAAACAACAGCAAACAACACGATTTTTTGGTATTCTTATCTCCTTAGGTATGAATATCCTTATGATTTCTCTTATAGGAATGCTCGAAAGTCTAGATACAGAACTTTTCGTTATTCTCAATCATGGTTTTTCAGGAAAAGAACTGATTATGCTGTGCGGAGGTTTCTTTTTGCTCTCAAACAGCGTACGCGAAATGCACCACAAATTAGAAGGTGATGAACAAGAAGAGGAAGAAGACGGAGAAAAAGTACAATCTATGGGAAAAACTTTATTTACTATATTTATCATGAACTTTGTATTTTCATTGGATTCTGTATTAGCCGCTATTGGTATGACTAAGGAAACGTGGATTATGGTAATTTCTATCATTCTGGCATTAACTGTAATGTTCTTTTTTGCCAAGCCTATCGGAAAATTTGTAGAAAAACACCCTACTACCAAGATGCTTGCCCTCTCTTTCTTGTTACTGATTGGTTTTACCTTAATTGTAGACGGCTTTGGAGTACATTTAGAAAAAGGATATGTGTATTCTGCTATGATTTTTTCTTTGTTTGTAGAATTTCTGAACTTACGTTTAAAAAAATCCAAAACCCCGCCTGTACGCCTGCGTGAACCCCGTATGCCTGACGATAATTCTACCATAAACAAGGTAAAAACCCGTACAGATGTTTAAAATTTGACAATTATTTTCTACCTTTGAATACCTTATGAAAAAGGTTAAAGTTTACAGCACACTGCTCATTATATTGTTGTATGCACAGGGATTTGCTCAGAAAGACAGCGTATTGTATTCTAAGCGTGTACGAATGGGTATAGATTTTGGCATAGGCTATTCATGGCTAAACAATAAGTCTTACGAAAAACTGACTATCACAGGTAAAAGTATCAATATGCAGTACTGGTTACAAGTTCCTTTAATGCCTGAACAACAAAACTTATTTGTCCGTTTTTCTGCCAATCTTACCAATCAATACTATGATGGTTTTACCATTAAGCGGGATACTCTGCCTTCCACTACGGTAATAGGTAGCTCTTTTACATTATTCAGTCCTATGATAACCCTTTCTTACTATCCTTTTGATGACTACTGGGGCAGAAATCCTCTTTCTATACATGCAGGAATAGGCTTATACAGCATTTTAACCTATCATAATCAAATTTATTTTACTCGTCCCCCAAATTTCAACATTTTTGACAACTATAATGTGCATGTAACCCTTATGCGAGGCTGGCAAGATAAAACCCAACGAAACTACATGAATGCATTTGTACGCTTTGATGCTAAGCACTATAACATAGCTTTTCCAAGAAAAGAAATAAAAGATTGGGCATACAACGTAGTGGCAGGGATTTCCTATTACAGCAAACCTCCCATAAAACGTAAGAAAAAAAGGTAAAATGAGCGTTTTGAAACCTTAACTTTATTTTTATTGTATTTTTGCCGTATGTTTTCAGAGTATGATGTTATTGTAGTAGGTGCAGGACACGCAGGGTGTGAAGCGGCAGCGGCAAGTGCAAATATGGGCTGTAAAACCTTACTAATCACAATGAATATGCAGACTATCGCACAGATGTCCTGTAACCCTGCTATGGGAGGCGTTGCCAAAGGTCAGATTGTACGCGAAATTGATGCATTAGGTGGATATTCAGGAATTATCACAGATAACACTATGATACAATTCCGCATGCTTAACCGTTCTAAAGGTGTAGCTATGTGGAGTCCCCGCGCACAGTCTGATAGAATGTTGTTTGCGGCTAAATGGCGTGAAACATTAGAACAAATTCCAAATTTAGATTTTTGGCAAGATATTGTACCAAAACTACTTATCAAAGATAATCGCGTATATGGTATAGTTACAGGAATGGGCTTGGAAATTCGTTCCAAAACAGTAATTCTTACTAATGGCACATTTCTTAATGGCATTATTCATATTGGAGAAAAACAATTTTCAGGGGGAAGAACAGGCGAAAAGTCTGCCACAGGTATTACCGAACAACTTATAGAACTCGGCTTTGAAGCAGGACGTATGAAAACAGGTACTCCCCCACGTATAGACGGTAGAACTATCAATTACTCTGCTACTGAAATTCAGGAAGGCGATGTTCCCGCAGGTAAGTTCTCTTTTTTAGATACTCCTCCGCTCATAAAACAAAAACCTTGTTACATTACTTACACTAATCCTGAAGTACATGAAATACTCAAAACAGGCTTTGAACAATCACCTATGTTTCAAGGCAGAATCAAAGGTCTTGGTCCTCGCTACTGCCCAAGCATTGAAGATAAAATAAATCGTTTTGCAGAACGCGATAGGCATCAACTTTTTATAGAACCCGAAGGCTGGAATACAGTAGAGATATATCTCAATGGTTTCTCTTCCTCTCTGCCTGAACACATTCAGTATAAAGCACTGCGTAAAATTCCAGGATTAGAAAATGTTAAAATGTTTAGACCAGGTTATGCTATTGAATATGACTATTTTCCACCGCACCAACTTAAACTTACATTAGAAACGCATCTTATAGAAAACTTATATTTTGCAGGACAAATAAATGGCACAACAGGATACGAAGAAGCCGCTTGCCAAGGACTTATGGCAGGCATTAACGCCGCACTCAAAATTCAGGAAAAAGAACCCTTAGTACTCAAACGTTCTGAGGCTTACATAGGTGTTTTAATTGATGATTTAGTCAATAAAGGTACAGAAGAACCTTATCGTATGTTTACAAGCCGTGCAGAATACCGTATTTTACTTCGTCAGGATAACGCAGATATTCGTCTAACCCCCATAGGCTATAAAATTGGATTAGCCTCACAAGAACGTATAGAACGTACTCAACGTAAAATTCATCAAACTAATCAGATTATTGAGTATTTTAAGCAAAATAACGTATCGCCTGATGAAGTTAATACATGGATTACAGAATACAATACCACCCTCATTGAGCAGAAGATTAAATGGTTTCAGCTTATTAACCGCCCACAGTTAGAAATTTCTCATTTTGCAAAGCATCATACAGGCATGCGCCAATTTTTAGCACAGTTCAGTACAGAAGCCATAGAACAAGCAGAAATTGCCATGAAATATGAAGCATACATTATCAAAGAAAAAGAACTTGCCGATAAAATCAATCATTTAGAATATGTAACTATACCCGAGAGTTTTGACTACAAAAAAATAACCGCACTTTCTAATGAAGCCAAAGAAAAATTACTCAAAGTACGTCCTCAAACTTTAGGACAAGCAAGCCGTATCAGTGGGGTAAAACCGTCTGATATCGCTATACTAATGGCATTTATAGGTAGGTAAACAACAGGGCTTTGAGATATTATTGTTTCTTTACTTGTTATCTATCAATTATTGCATAGTTTTGCGCTCCGTTATGGCAACATCAGCAAAATATATTTTTGTAACGGGAGGAGTTACTTCATCATTAGGTAAAGGCATCGTTTCTGCATCTTTGGCAAAATTATTACAAGCAAGAGGATATCAAGTTACAATACAAAAATTTGACCCATACTTAAACATAGACCCAGGCACCATGAATCCTTATGAACATGGTGAGGTATTTGTTACTGATGACGGTGCGGAAACTGATTTAGATTTAGGGCATTATGAGCGTTTTCTCAATATTCGTACTTCAAGAGCAAATAATGTTACTACAGGTAGAATTTACAATAACGTCATCACACGCGAACGCAACGGTGAATACAAAGGTAAAACTGTGCAGATTATTCCCCATATTACTGATGAAATTAAAGAAAATGTAAAAAAACTTGGAGAAAGTGGTGATTATCATATTGTTATTACAGAAATAGGCGGTACAGTAGGCGATATTGAAAGCTTACCTTACATAGAAGCTATCCGTCAGATGCGCTACGAAATGGGCGCAAGCAATGTAATAGTCATTCATTTAACACTCATTCCGTACTTGGCTACCTCAGGCGAACTTAAAACTAAACCCACACAGCATTCTGTAAAAACTTTGTTAGAATCAGGTGTACAACCTGATATTTTAGTATGTAGGACAGAACACTCTCTTACCAAAGATATTAAAGCAAAAATTGCTCTTTTCTGCAACCTTGCCCCTGACGCCGTAATGGAAAGCATAGATGCCGAAAGTATTTATGATGTACCTTTATTATTGCGTAAAGAAAATTTAGACACAGTTGTATTAGGTAAGCTCAGTTTGCCTGCGGCAGGAGAACCCAACTTAAAGTCATGGAAAAACTTTCTGACTAAACTCAAAAATCCACAAGATAAAGTTACTATTGCTTTGTGCGGCAAATATGTAGAACTTAAAGATGCGTACAAATCTATCAGTGAAGCATTAGTACATGCAGGAGCGCATCAGGAACTCAAAGTAAATATCCGTTGGATACATTCCGAAGATATAAATGAAACCAATGTAGAACGTATGCTCGCTGATGTTCACGGCTTATTAGTAGCACCTGGATTTGGCAATCGTGGTATTGAGGGAAAAATTATCAGTATTAAATATGCTCGCGAACAGAAAATACCTTTTTTTGGTATCTGTCTGGGTATGCAATGTGCAGTAATAGAATTTGCAAGAAACGTTCTTGGATTGACCAAAGCCCACAGTATAGAATTTGATGCCGAGACTCCAGACCCTGTCATCAACCTGATGGAAAACCAAAAACAAGTAACCCAGTTAGGAGGAACTATGCGCTTGGGAGCTTATCCTTGTACTGTAAGAAAAGATACTCTTGCTTATGAAGCCTACAAAAAAGTAAATATCAGAGAAAGACATCGCCATAGATACGAATTTAATAATGCATACATGAAACGTTATGAAGAAGCAGGATTTATTGCTTCGGGAGTTAATGAAGAGAATAACCTTGTAGAAATTGTAGAATATAAACCCCACCCATTTTTTATTGGCGCACAGTTTCATCCTGAACTTAAAAGCACCGTAGAAAAACCACACCCCCTCTTTATGGCTTTTGTACAAGCAAGTTATCAGAAAAAACAAGACCAACGCAGAAATAATAACGAATAAACTGCTCTACCCCCTCAACTTTGAATATCTATGAATATCATAAAAAGTTTAGTTCATACAGCTGAATGTATTCAATTACACAAAAAAGATGAGTTAGAGCGTGTAATTTATCGCAGTTATCATGAGAACGGCTGGTTTGTACCAAAAAATTGCTATCAAGCATGGGACACTTGTATGGCTTGGCTTACAACAGAAACCTTACAAGGTTTTATGTCAAAATATACTCCCGCATCTGTCCCTCAAAAAATTGGAATTATTACCGCAGGAAATGTACCTATGGTGGGATTTCATGATGTTCTTATGGTTATATTAAGCGGACATAATGCCATAGTCAAACTTTCTCACCAAGATAAATATCTTATTCCATTTTTTGTACAAACATGGCAAGAACTTTACCCTGAATATGGTGAGAGAGTTATTTTTACAGATGATTTTATCAAAATAAAGTTAGATAAGGTAATAGCCACAGGTAGTAACAACACAGCACGATATTTTGACTACTATTTTCGTAATATTCCTGCACTAATACGCAAAAATAGGTTTTCTGTGGCTGTAATTCAAGGACAAGAAACTGATGAACAATTAGAAAAATTAGCATACGACTGTTTTGATTACTTTGGGTTAGGATGTAGAAATGTTTCTCATATTTTTTTACCACAAGGATACGAACCTGTGCATTTATGTCCATTTTTAGAACGTTATCCGTATAATAAAGACCATGACAAGTGGCTTAATAACTATACCTATCACAAAGCTATTTTACTCATGAACTTGGACTATAACTTTTTAGACGGTGGTTTTTTTATACTTCGTGAAATGTCTCCGCGCACTAATCCCCCATCTATGATAGGATATTCTTTTTACAACACTGAACAAGACTTACAAAATGAACTTTCTGTACTTAAAGATGAAATACAAAT
>CALIZB010000097.1 GCA_938028625.1 uncultured Bacteroidia bacterium
CCAAAATTATTGCTCATAGCATAACGTACATTTTTTTCAATAGCTGTGCCTAATACAATGTTAGGTAAGTAAGTATCTTCGGCAATATCCACTGTATTGATAGTAGGAGGAACAAAACCATGCAAAACACTTAATACGCAAATCAGAGTCTCTAATGCACCTGCTGCACCTAGTAGATGTCCTGTCATAGACTTGGTAGCGCTTACATGGAGTTTTTCTATATGTTTTCCAAACACTTTTTTAACAGCTAGTACTTCGCTGTTGTCCCCTACGGGTGTAGAGGTAGCGTGCAGGTTCAAATAATCTATTTCATCATGCTCAATATCTGCATCTTTTAAGGCAAGTTGCATACAGCGCACAGCGCCTATTCCTTCGGGGTGCGTAGCGGTGATATGATAAGCATCAGCGGTCATGGCACCGCCTGCAAATTCTGCTAGAATAGGAACTCCTCGTGAGATAGCGTGTTCGTATTCTTCTAATACAAAACAAGCCGCACCTTCTCCCATTACAAAACCATCACGGTTTTTATCCAAGGGTCGTGAAACTGTTTTATGCTGTTCATTTTGAGTAGAAAGTGCTTTTAGCGCATTAAAACCTGCAATATGAGAAGGAGTAATAGGTGCTTCGGAAGCCCCTGCAATCATTACTTTTGCTTTTCCCCAGCGGATATGATTAGCCGCATCTATAAGGGCGTTATTTCCTGATGCACACGCAGATACAGTATTATATACTACTCCTCCAAAACCATAGCGCATAGAAATCCAGCCTGATGCCATGTTTATCAGCATTTTTGGAATAAAGAACGGATTAAACCTCGGATTTTTTGGATTTTTAGCAAACTCTAACATTTCATTGTCATACGTGGATACTCCACCGTTGGCACTGCCCCAAATAACTCCTATGTTATTTTTGTCTGTTTTGCTATGCTCTAATTTTGCCTGTTCAATGGCTTCCGCACACGCATACAGGGCAAACTGTGTATACAAATCCATTTTACGCAGTTCTTTTTTTTCCATACGGGTCTCGGGGTTAAAATTTTTAACTTCACAGGCAAATTGTGTTTTATGGGCAGAAGCATCAAAACGGGTGATTTTATCTACCCCGTTTGCACCTTTTTTAACGTTCTCTAAAAATTCAGGAACACTGTTTCCGATAGGAGAAACTACTCCAATTCCTGTAATAACAACGGTTTTCATGTTCAAATAAATTTTAGCTCATAAAAAAACCTCTGCCTTTGACAAAAAAGAGAGGTTTTTTATTTTTTGTTTAACTTGTTTTGTTCAGTTTATCTTTTAGCGTACTCGTCTAATATCAGTTGCTCAGCGGGAGCTAAATCTACAATAGCATAGCGAGGAACATCACAGATAGCCATTTCGTCAAGAATATCTACCATATTTTTATATTTAGAGAGTTTGTGTGGCTTAATCAGTACAATAATGCCTTTGGTATCATTCTTTTTGATTTCTGCTACGGATTTTCTGTATTGTTCTTCATTGATTTGCCCGCTTTGAAGTTTTGCACGTAAAGGTTTAATTTCATTCAAAACTTTTGCATTACGTTGTAGTAAATACTTACGGATACCTTTGTTAGGGTCAAAAGATGTTTCTGTTATATTTGGAGGTGCTTCTCCATCTTTTGGGGGCATGCCTTCGTAATAGTATATCTTATCATCTTTGGCAAGCATGATTGTGACAGCCTGTTCGTCATTAATTTTTTGTCGATCTTCCTTATCTACGTCTTTTTCAGGCATATTCAGTTCCATAGATTGAGGCTTGCTGAGCGTGGTAGTAAGCATAAAGAACGTAATCAAAAGAAATGCAAGGTCTACCATAGGAGTAAAATCTACACGGGTAGACATTTTCTTTGACCTTACTTTACCATCTTTCTTACCACCACTACTACTGGTGTCAATTTCTCCCATATTTTTAACTCCTTTCTAATTTTGAGGTTTTTTTTCCAGATTTGTTATGAGGTTAAACTTGTTAATTTTCACTCTTGGGCTTTGCAAAGTATTGATAATATCTTGTACAACAGGGTAATTTACGTCATAGTCCGCTTTTATAGCCACAAAAGGCGCTGAATTAGTTACTTCTTTATAGGCTAAACGTGAGTACTGTATCCATTCCGTAAGTTCAGAACGTTGGTATTTATTAGTAGTGTCAATGGGAATACCCTTTTGTACATTAGGGTCTGAGTGCTGGCTGAAATCCATATTCAGAAATTTAGGCAATTCATTCATAGGTACGCCAAAACTAGCAATGTTCTGGAATTTTTTACGCTGTTCCGCTGTAACAGAGAATTTTTTTTCTGCGGCGGCTCTATCCAAAATTTTACCTCTTACCTGAATGTTGTCTACTCCAAAAAATATGCGTCCTTTTTTATCTACCGATATAGTGATAACCTTGTCTTCGGGTAGTTTTTTGTCTGCCACAGAAGAGGGAGTGTCTACCACGATAGGTTCATTAGGTTTGAATTTAGCAGTTAAAATAAAGAAAGTAAGCAACAAGAAGGCTACGTCACACATAGCCGTCATGTCTATATTGGTACTTTTACGAGGAACTTTTACTTTTCCCATAGTTGATTAAGCACTTTGTTTATTGGAATGAGAAGCGGCAAAGGTTTGTACAATGCTAAATCCGCTCTCGTCAATGCTGTATGTTAATTTGTCAATACGACCTGTAAAATAGTTGTAGAATATGATAGCTAATGCAGAAGCTGTAATACCGGTAGCAGTGTTAATCAAGGCTTCAGAGATACCTATCGCGAGAGCGTCAGCGGCAGAGGCACCAGATTCACCCATAGCGGCAAATGAACGAATCATACCTAGTACTGTTCCCAACAGACCGATAAGCGTAGCTACGGAAGCAATAGTTGCCAGTACAGGTAAATTTTTCTCTAACGCAGGCATTTCAAGGGTAGTAGCTTCTTCAATTTCTTTTTGAATGGCAAGCGTTTTTTGTTCTAGTTCCATTTCATGTTCTTGTTCCATAGCTTTGTATTTTTCAAGTCCTGCACGTACTACGTTAGCTACTGAACCTTTTTGAGTATCACATTCTTTGATAGCGGCATCAATATTTCCTGAATTTAAGTGAGTACGGATTTTGCGTACAAAATTTTCTATGCGTCCTTTACCAGTAGCACGATTGATGGTAATCATACGCTCAATGGTAAATACAATTACCAAAAGCACAAGGCACATAAGAATAGGTACAATAAAACCACCTTTGTACATCATACCAAGATAACTGCCGGGTAGAGGCATGTTTTCAGGATTACCACCTTTAAAGTTTGAGGGCGCACCCAAAACAAACTTATAAACTAAAATGCTTACTAACAAGCAAACAGGAATAACAATCGCGGCAAACATGCTTTTTAGTGGGTTACCGCCTTTTTCGTTTTTATTTGTACTCATACTGAAAACAATAAAGTTGAGATATTTTGTATTTTTATGCAAGTATACAATACAGATACCGAATTAACCAAATATTTTTTTTGAAAGCAGGTGTCTTTTTTTACAAGTATCTAATAACCAATAATTTATCTTTAGTGCAATTTTTATTCTCTGTATAAACGCATCTTAAAAACAAAAGCGGAGCAATTCAGAAATATCTGTTTTCGTATTCTGTCTAATTCCTAAATCAAAGCTATTTCAGTACACTTCGTTACTCAATGACTGAAATTCCAAATCAAAACGGACTATTCCTTTGGAATTATCAGTACTTTACCCTTTTTAAGGGTTGTTTCTTCCTTCATGCCATTGGCTTTAATAATAAGCCGTTTCTGGTTAGCATTGCCATAGTATTTTTCTGCAATGGAAGTAATAGTCTCTCCCTGTTCAATGGTATGTTTTGCTTTTACCTTGATAATCAGTGGGGCTTCTGCATTTAAGTCGGGGAATTTGGGGTGTCCTTTTTTTCGGGCATCTTTGTTCCATGCTTTAATATCTTCTGTACTTACATTGAATTTACTGGCAATTTTGCTTAACACATCACCTTTTTGTACATAGTATTCATAATCTATAAAGGTTGTTTTTTCAGGAGTTTCTTTTTCCTGTTTAACCGTAGTTTTTTGAGTAACTGTATCTTTGGTAACCGTAGTCTTTTTGGTTGATGTATCCTGTTTAGTATTGAGGGTATCTTTGAGTTGGGTTAAAAAGTTTTCTTCTTCGGATTTTTCTCTGTTTTTATAGAAAGCTACAAATAAGGTGATAATAGTTGAAATCAGAATAACCACAACTAACCCAAGTTTTTGATTACCTGATAGTTGAACATTATATTTGGGTTTTTGTTCAGTATTTTGAGTACTAGCAAAAGTAGTTTCTATCGGGGGGTCAATTAAGGGATTTTTAGTAATGGTTTTCGTACTATTATAATGGGCTTCGGTCTGAATTTCATTTTTTTCTTGTATACTTTGTATATTGGAAACACCTATAATTTGTACTGTGATGTTATCCGTGCCACCAAAATCATTTGCTAAATCAACAAGTTTTTTTGCTATAACGTGAGCAGGTTGTTGTATATTTTCTGCTATGGTGCTTTGAATAATTTTGTCGCTGACTATACCGTGCAAACCATCTGTGCATAACAAAAACAAAGTATTTGTTCTAATAGGTAATTTTTGTACTTGAACAGGTACAGGTAAAGTAATTTGTGTGCCTACTGCAGCTGTGAGCTGATTTTTGTGAGGGTGTGTTTCTGCATCAGAAGGTTGTATTTTTCCTTCATCAATTAATTGCTGAACGTAAGAATGGTCTTTGGTTAGTTGTGTCAGTTGATTATCTTTGTATAGGTACAAGCGGCTATCTCCTATATGTGAAAAATAAATAAATTGTTCATCAGTTACTGCCACTACGCAGGTAGTTCCCATACCTTTAAGGTGTAGTTCTGTGCTTGCGCGAGTATATATGACCTCATTAGCTTTGTGTATAGCATCAGCAATTACTTTTTCTGTGTTTTTTTCTTCTGTTTTCTGTAAATAATCAAGAACAGTCTTTGCACAAAGTTCTGATGCAACTGAACCTCCTGCATGTCCGCCTATACCATCACACAACACACAGACAAGACCTAATGCGGTGTCTGCTTTAAGTACAAAATCCTCATTTACCTTACGAATTTTACCTGTATCTGAAAGATGACTTTCGTGTATATTCATGGAACGGCAAAGTTATTCAATTTTTGACAAAAATTTTACAAGTAATGCATTTTAGGTACAATTGAGATAAGATAAAGACTGATTAAGTTTAAACTCTTATTGTTTGGCATATCTGCAAACAAGATTACACCAAGATATTATTTTAGATTCATAAAGCAAAATAGACATTTTACTATCCAAATTCTGTTTTTAGTCAAAGTATTTCTTCTTTTGTTTGTTCTATCTATTATATTTGTACCATGAAAACTTTATTTTGGGTATTGACTATTACAGCATCGTTATCCTTCATAACGGTATTATCAGGTTGTAGGAGAGGAAACTGCCCAAATCCTTCTAATCCTACTAAAAAAGAGATGCTTGTAGGCAAAAAATGGCGTCTTACAGAAATTAAAACAGACGGTATTAACGGAATACTTACCATTGCAGACATTAACAGAAGACGGGAATACTTCAATGATGAAACTTACCGTATTACTTATGTAGATGACCCACAGTTTGTATTTAATGGCAGATGGGGTTTTCAATCTAACGAAACTCTCATTATCTATGATGTAAACACTGCCGCACAGACTACCGAAGAAATCCGCTACATTTCATCAGACTTGCTTATTGTCAGAAAAGTTGAGATAGGCAGCACAAAAGATTATACTTATATTGCAGACCAACCGTAACGTATAACTCAGTATAAAGCCTATTTCTTATTTTGAGGTACGCCAGAACTGCGTTTGGATTTACCTTTTTTGTTCTTTTTAATTTTTGGTTTTTTATCAAAGCGGCTCTTCGTACCTGAACCTTTCTGATTATAGTCCTTTATACGAATAAATTTGCCTTTTTTGAACACTAATGCGTCATAAGAACCGTCAGGAACATAATCTTCTTTGGCGCTGGAACGTGTACCATCAGCACGTTGCATGGGGGTAAGATGGTCATAAATAATAGCATTTTTATTCGCATCATATTTACAGGTCATAGATGCCATTTTGCTGTACTGGTGTATAACCCTGTTCTGTGCCACTTTGGGCAGAATATAAAATATAGGTTCGCCAAAAACTACCTTGTCGCCTTCTATCCGTATGGCATCAATCACTTTTATACTGGATTTATTGTCATTCAGTCCGTTCCAACCTATAACAATATAGTATTTTTTACGTTTATGTTCCACCATAAAAAGTTGATAGTACAACGCGCCTATCCAGTTTTCATTGCTTAATTTCTTAAATTCAAGGTCTATCTGTTTTTGGGTACGGTCAAAAAGGGGGACAATTTTTTCTTTGCCATTTTCATCCAAAAACTGTACACAGCCAAAATATCTATGTCTACCATTAGACAAACCATAATACCATGTAAACAAACGAAATTTTTTATCGGGCGGAACGAGTTTAGAAACAGTAGTTAAAGAGTCAAAAGGATATTCAAAAGAACCTTCTATGCGTAGTGCTTGTGCCATAAGTTTAATAAACTGCTGACTGCTACTGAGTTTAATGTTATCAGAATTAGCTTTAAGAATTTCTCTGCCCAAGAAAGCGAGTTGCCCTTCTAAATCCTGCAACAATTCTTTATTTTCAGCACTTAAAACAGAATTTTGTGCATAATTGCGGGAAATACTTACAAAAAAAAGAGTAATCCACATTAAATAATATAAAATGGGTTTCATAGTGCAAAAATATAAAAAAGTAAAAGTATATGTAGTAAAACATTATGAAACAGGCGTAGCTTCTTGTAGTTGTTCATTTTTTCGTTTTGTCTGTTCTTGTTCGTATATATCTAAAAAATGGTTAACCTCAAAACCCATAATAAGAATGTATCCCATAGTATAAAACCATACTAAAACAATTATGAGCGTAGCCAAAGACCCATAAATTTTGTTGTAACTGGTAGAATAACTTAAAAATATCTTAAATCCCACACTAGATAAAGTAATCAATACTGTACTTAATCCTGCGCCTACCGAGAAAAATTTACGGTTAGATTTTTTAGCAGGACCTATAAAATATACTAAACACAACGAAAAATAAATAAATGCAAAAATAACCGACCAGTTCAGAATAAGCAGAATAAAATACAGCAACTGACGGTTTGTGCCTTGTTTGCTTAAAAATGGAATAACTGTATACTGCCAAAATACAAGTAATAACGTCATTATCATAAAAAGAAAAAAGAGTATAGCGGTTATGCTGATAGATGTCCATTTGTTTTGTAAATAGTTACGAGTATAATAGAGTTCATGCTTTATCCGAAAAGTACTCATCAAAGTTGTGATACCACGTGTGGACATGTATAAGGTCATAATAACCCCAAAAGAAAGCAGATTACCTTGTTTTCGGGTGATTATATCTTTAATAGTCTCTTCCATCCAGATAAACACTTCCTTGGGGAGTATTTGTTTAAGATTATCTAGTACTTCTTGACTCATTCGCTGTGCAGAAAGACCTGGAATAACATGCGGCAAAAACGGAATAAGCGTAAACAAAAATATCAGTGCGGGAAACATAGCAAAAAAATAGTTGTAGGCTAATGCAGCAGCACGTGTGCTAATATCTTGTTCGCGAGTATCGTTGTAAGCTAACTGCATCACGTCCCATACAGAAATAGCGTGCTTTTTATCAATAAAAACCTTGCTTAACTTCTTCTCTGTAAAATCATATCCAATAAGGTACAGCTTGTAAAAAAAATCTGCAATTTTCTTGAACATAGCTTTTTTTATTTGTTCTCATCGTATTTTTCACTGCCTAGAATAGCGCTGAGTATAATATAAGCAGGGATAGCTATTCCGTTAGTAATAAAAATACTAATAACCATTAAAGCCCGTATCAAGCCCGAATCTACTCCAAAGTAGTTGGCAATTCCACCCGCTAATCCGAATATTTTTTTATCATATTTGCTTGTACCTAATTTAATAGGCCTACCTCTATGTTTGTCTTCCTCTACTAACGAATATGTACCTGTTTTTTCATTATAGGTTACTTTTTTACCATCATTGAGAACTTTGTATTTTGGTTTTTCGGGCTGTTTAGGTACGCGTAGCACCTGTGCTAAAAAACTGATACCTGTAATTAAAATAAACAACAGCGTAATTCCCACGTACATTTTTGCACCAAAAAGACTGGTTGCTAAAACTAATCCGCCCATAATAGCAGAAACTAATGCCATAACCGTAGTAAAATTAAATATACTCGGGTCTTTTTCCTTTACCTGAGGACTTTCTATTTCGTTGAGAAACAAATTAGTTTCTAGTTCTAACTGTTTCATCATTTCAGGGGTCATTTCTAACTGATGAAGGTCATAGTCTTTTGATTTTTCGGTGGGTTTATTTTTCTCAAACATAGATTTAACAGGTTATTATATTCATATATAACGCAAAAAAGCACTCAAAGATACAAAAAGATTATATACGTTTTTCAATTTTATGTTACAAAGCATTCATAAGGTATTTATATAGTTCAAACATGCTAATAAGGTCTTTTTTGTGTAATTTTTCGTTATAGCAATGTACATTTTCTTCGGGTGCGCCGATAAAACACCAGTCCATAAGTAGAGGGCTACGTTGAATTTCCGAACCGTCTGAACCACCTGCGCTTTCCACCTCCAACTGAAACGGAATACCTGATTTTTCTGATAGAGATACAATTTTGTCTAAATAACTTTGTCTTGGAATGAATTTATCTCTCAAACTAATCGCTACACCTTTACCCATTTGTACGCCGTGAGTAGACCACGTAATATCACAAATTAAGGCTTGGTAGATATTATAGTTTTTTTGGATAAAATCTGCCAGAAAACCTACTGTTCCTCCGCCATGTTCTTCATAACAAGAAAATACAATAATACCATTTTCCAATGTTTCACATAATTTAAGCGTTACCCATACTCCTGCACGATTATCCATATAACAGCATTGTAAAGTGTCTTTTGTTTCTTGCCATATAGGCTTGAAGGTGAGTTTAGTACCTCTCTGTACAATGCGTTCAAATTGTATAAAAATTTTCTCATGCTCTTCGGTATCATCTATAATTAAGGGCGCTTCTATTTTTCCTTTTGAGTCTTTTCCCACAAGTAAAACTCCATCTTCATAATCAGGTGAACCTATGGGAATAAGTTCATTTTCATAGCCTACGGTGAAGCCAATACTATCTAAATGGGTAAATACGGCTGTTCTTGGCTTGCCAAATACCCATACCAAACAATCCTGAAAACAATGTACAATAGGCTGTTTTTTCCATTGGTGTGAATTTTCTTTGAGATAATTATTTAGCCATTCGGTTAATACATGCTCACTTCCCGAAGGTGCAGGAATAGCACATAATTCTTTTAAGAGAGAAAAATTCATAATAAAGCAAAAATAAGTGTATTTTCAGAAAAATGACTTAATTTTTCTATTTTTGTGCTATGAAGTTAGATTTTGTTCATTTTACCTTGTCTAATGGTTTGCGCGTATATGTGCATGAAGACCATACTGTAAGCAGGGTAGCCATCAATCTTTTATACAACGTAGGTGCAAGAGATGAACACCCTGAACACACAGGTTTTGCTCATTTATTTGAGCATCTTATGTTTGGGGGTTCTGAAAATATTCCTCACTATGACGAAATAGCAGAACGTATTGGGGCAGAAAATAACGCTTTTACAGATAATGATATGACCAATTATTATCTTATTACGCCTTCCAATCAGTTGGAAATTGCATTCTGGTTAGAATCTGACCGTATGCACCAATTGGATTTTTCTGAAAAAAGCCTTTCCGTACAGCGCAACGTAGTATGCGAAGAGTTTAAACAAAGATACCTCAATCAGCCGTATGGTGATACTTGGTTAAAACTGCGTCCTTTGGTATACAAAAAGCACCCTTATCAATGGGCAACCATAGGCAAAGAACTCTCTCATATTGAAAATGCTACATTAGAACAGGTAAAAGACTTTTTTTATTCCTACTACATACCCAATAACTGTATTTTAAGCGTAGCAGGAGATTGTACACCCGAACAGATTCGGGAATTAGCAGAAAAATGGTTCGGAACTATTCCCGCAGGAAAACGCCCTGAACCCAATTATCCCAAAGAACCAGAACAAACCGAAAAAAGAATACAAACTGTACATGCCAAAGTACCTTTACCTGCTTTATACATAGCGTATCCTGTACCTGAACGCAAACATGATGATTTTTATGCACTAAACTTACTTTCTGATATGCTTACAGGAGGAAAGTCTGCCTATCTATACCAAAAATTAGTCAAAGAAAAGCAACTCTGCAATAGTATCTCTACATATATTACAGGTAACCTTGACCCTGGAATGTTTGTTTTTTATGGGTATGCACGTGAAGGAGTATCTGTTCAAGTACTAGAAAATGAAATACAAGATGCAATATCGCGTTACCAAAACGGAAATTTTGAGGACAGAGAATTAGAAAAAGTAAAAAACCAAATGGACTTTTATGCTACACATCAACTGACAGAACTTTTCAATAAGGCTTTTTATCTTGCTTATTACGCAAATCTTGGAGATGCTAACCTTATCAATACAGAACTAGAGCGTTATTTTGAAGTTACCAAAGCGGATATTATGCGTGTGGCACAAACCTATCTTAAAACTGAAAAAATGAATGTATTACAATATCTTCCCGAAGCATAGTATTATCTCATTTCTGTTGTTTTTTCAGAGTATATGCTTGCTTTTTGCGCAGGATACTTTACGGAATATATCAAATTCTCCTTATAATCCTAATAAAGCGGCATTATATTCTGCACTTTTACCTGGTGCAGGACAGATATATGTAAAAAAATATTGGAAAGTTCCTATTATTTATGCTGTCGGAATAGGTACAGGTACAGTGGTGTATATTAATCATAAACAATATAAATATGTGCAAAAAGAATTAGATTACAGAAATAAAAACAACGGTGCTTTTCAGAATAATGAACTTAAAAATGTATCTTCTGATGTACTACGCGCTTATGCAGAAGAACGCAGGCGATACAGGGATTTATTTGCCATTGTAAGCGTATTAGTCTATGCAGGAAACATTATAGATGCCTATGTAGATGCCCATTTAGCAAGCTATGATATTTCTGACAACTTGTCCTTTAAGGTCAAGCCTGTTGTTCAGACTTATGCAGGGAGATATACAGGGATAGGTATCAGTGCAGGGCTGTATTTGAAGTAATACGTAAATATTCACGCAGTTAGTATCCATATTCCATTTACACTGACCTGAATAAAGTAAAGCACACACCTAAAACTTAAAAACCAAAATCTTTTTGATAAAATCATATTCTATTGAACTTAATTCTTGTATAAATGCTTACTTTTGTGAGTATGAAAGCCAAAAAACCCAAAGAAACTATGGCAGAAATGACAGAACTCGTGTTGCCTAATGACACCAATACGTTAGGAAATTTGATGGGAGGAAGACTGATGCACTGGATGGATATTGTTTCGGCTATTTCTGCTCAGATGCACTGTAACCGTATTGTAGTTACTGCCGCAGTTGATTTTGTAGATTTTAAGTATCCTATTCGTTTAGGCGAAATTGTAAAATTAAGTGCAAGAGTAACCCGTGCTTTTAATACCTCTATGGAAGTGTATGTAAAAGTAATTGGCAAAAATCTACGTACAGGTGAAGAGAAGTTCTGTAATGAAGCCTATTTTACTTTTGTAGCTGTAGACCAAGACGGGTTACCTATATCTATTCCTCCCATAGAACCCGAAACTGATGAAGAAAAAGCACAATTTGAAGATGCTCTTGCTCGTAGAAACATGCGTTTAATGTTAGCAGGTAAAATAAAACCTGATATAGAAATACTTAATAATCTCTTAAACTGAAATCGTAATGCGAGGAAATACCTTTGGAAAGGCATTCTGCATTCATACTTTTGGAGAATCCCATGGCGGAGCAGTGGGAGTGGTCATAGATGGCTGTCCTGCGGGAATAAGCATAAACATTGATGATATTCAAAAAGAACTTGACCGCAGAAAACCCGGACAGAGTGAAATTACTACCTCTCGCAAAGAACAAGATAAAATTCATATTTTAGCAGGAATAGAACAAAATATCACTTTGGGAACACCTATTTTGATGCTTGTATACAACGAAGATGCTAATCCCAAAGAGTATCAAAATTTAGCACAAGTATTCAGACCTTCTCATGCGGATTATACTTATTTCAAAAAATATGGCTTAAAATCTATCAGTGGGGGGGGCAGAGCTTCCGCACGCGAAACGCTCGCGCGCGTAGCCGCAGGCGCTATTGCTAAACAAATATTACAACAAACTTGTAACATACAAATACTCGCTTGGGTAAGTCAGATATGGCATATTAAAAGTAATGTGGATATAAACAAAGTAAATCCACACGATATAGAAAAAAATCCTGTTCGTTGCCCTGATGAAATTGCCGCTAAATGCATGCAAGAAGCTATTTTACACGCTAAAAATGAAGGCAATTCTCTGGGGGGAATTATTACAGGATTAGTCCGTAACGTACCCGCAGGATTAGGCGAACCTGTTTTTGATAAACTCTCCGCAGACTTAGGTAAAGCTATGCTTTCTATTAACGCTGTAAAAGGTTTTGAATACGGTGCAGGATTTGACAGTGTAGTATTCAAAGGTTCTGAACTGAATGACGAGTTTTATACTGATGAACAAGGTAAAATACATACTAAAACCAATCATTCAGGCGGAATACAAGGCGGAATAAGCAACGGAGAACCTATAATATTCCGTGTAGCTTTCAAACCTACGTCTACTATTCTTATGCCGCAGAATACCGTAGATATGCAAGGTAAAGAAACAGAAATTCAAGTAAAAGGTAGGCACGACCCCTGTGTATTACCTCGTGCTGTGCCCATAGTAGAAGCTATGACCGCATTAGTACTTGCAGACCATTATCTTCGTAACAAATTGATACGGCTATAAACTACCATTCTACTTGTTTAAGCAGTTCTTTGTTATCTAAAGTCCATTTTACAAGAGCGTTGTTACCTGTTTCTAAACCAAGTTTTTTACAGATTCGGGAGCGATAATTCTCTACACTCTTGGCCGTAACAAAAAGAATATCCGCAATTTCTTTACTAGAATAGTTTTCACTAACTAATTTCAAGGTACGGCGTTCTGTTGGGGTTAAATCATCAAGTAAGGCTTTTAACTTACGTTTTTTCTTACTATACTCTTGGTATTCGCTTTGATACTCTCCTAATTGCGAACTAATATACTTTTGATTTTTTCGTACTTTTTCTAAACATTCTATAATTTCCTCTGCCGTGTTGTCTTTGAGTAAAAAGCCATCAGCACCGAGTTCCATAGCCGTATGAAAAACCGTTGTATCTTTGTACATAGTAAGAAAAACTACCTTAGTATTCGGATAATTCGCTTTTATTTCTTTGCATACCGTAAAACCGTCTGTTTGGGGCATATCTACATCTAATAATGCGATATTACAGTTATGTTTTTGTAAAAAGTGTATGGCTTGCTCTCCGTCAGAAACTTCCTGAATATTGCAGTCAGACAGAGCTATATGAAGAATATCCACTAATCCTTTTCTGAAAATAGGGTGGTCGTCAGCAATAAGTATATTTATAGGCATAAGTGTTCTTTCTGAAAAGTGAACTGCAATTTAATGCCTTTTTCTGTATTTTTCAACTCCATGTTTCCTTTTAAGATGCGTACTCTTTCTTGTATGCTCAACATTCCCATTCCATTAAGCTGTGATTTTTGTTGTATTCCTTTACCGTTATCTTGATAAACAAGATATAATTTATCTTGTTTTTGTTCAATAGTAATTTTTACAGCATTAGCTTCGGCATGTTTAAGTGTGTTATTCAAACATTCCTGAATAATTCTATACAAATGTAATTTTGAATTTTCAGATAACCAAGTCTCTAAGTTTTCAACCGTAATTTCTAATGTATAAAAAAGTTGTGAGTTTTCTTTTATGCGTTGGAGTAGGGTTTCTATGGCTTTTTCAAAATTAACTTTGCGAAGGTAAGGTGGATACAACGTTTGCGCGATAGTACGTATTTGCTCAATAGCATCTGATAATTGAGATTCTGTATCGTTCAATTGTGAGTTTTCTTTACTGTATAAATGAATTTTATTTTTAACCGCAGAAAGAATCTGTCCTACTTCGTCATGGAGTTCTTTTGCAATGCGGCTACGCTCTTCTTCTATACTTAAAGTGAGTTTTTGAGCATATTGTTCTTTGCTTTTTCGCTTCTGACGAGAATAATATACATAAATACTAATTACAAGCAGGATAGCTAAAAATGAGATAGAAAGTAACGCAACATGATTTTTAAAGCGTTGAACTTGACGTTGTTTTTCTAATTTCTGTATTTCTTTTTCTTTTTTTTCCACTTGATATTGAGCTTGATATTCTGCTATCAATTTTTGGCGGTTAAGGGTTTGTAGGCTATCGCTGAATCTCTTAAACTCTTTGTAGTGGTGTAAGGCTTTTTCATAGTTTTTTAGTGCTTCATGGGATAATGCTAAAGTTTGGTGGGCTAAAATTAAGTCCTCTATGTAATTAGTGTTTTCGCATAATTTTAATGCTTTTTCTGCATATAAAATGGCTTCTTTGTGCCTTCCCATAGTTTGATATACACTTGCATATCCGTTAAAAGGGCGAATACTGTATATTTTTTCAGGAAGTAATTTAATTAAAGCCGCAGAAGAGTCAAAACAACGTAAAGCCTCATTATATTGACCTTTTTCTTGATAACAACGCGCTAAATTATGATAAGCAATACCTGTTTCACGTATGTAATTGTATTTTTTAGAGGTTTTAGCAAATATTTCAAGGTAAAAAATGGCTGAGTCTAATTTTCTTTGAGCAATGTATGTGATACCTAAATTATTGAGTGCATGTAATTGCAAACGTATATGTTTTATTTTAATCGCTTTTTGATAACTTTCCTTAAAGTCTTGCTCTGCTTGAGAATGATGCTGACCTTGATATTTTAATAAACCAATGTTATTCAGCAAATACGCATACTGATATTCATCATTAGATTTCTCTGCTAATTTAAGTGCTTTTTTGTAATAAAATAAAGCGCTGTCTTGTAAATAATGATGTTCATGCTGAAGTCCCAGAGCATTAAGTACAGAAATCCATGCGGTAGTATCTTTTACTTGTTGTATTTCTATAAGTTGTTTATGCAACATTTGATAAGCCTCTTCCCATTTATCTAAACTTTGTAAAACATATACCTTTCTTACTTTACAGAGATTAGACAATGTGTCTTTAGAAGTATTTTTACCAAGTTTTATTACTTCCTCATATAACGAATCTGCTTTTGTGTATTGTATTGTAAAGTAATAATGATTAGCTACATGAAAAAGAACAGCTTGTTTGAGTGGGATATTATTGTTTTTATCAGCGGTTTGTAAAAGCCAATGCGCTAAATCAATTGTTTTCTGGGGCTGTAAATAAGCATATTCTTTTAATGCGTTAAGGCTATCATAAATAGCTT
Source organism: uncultured Bacteroidia bacterium (assembly GCA_938028625.1). Taxonomy (GTDB): domain Bacteria; phylum Bacteroidota; class Bacteroidia; order JANWVE01; family JANWVE01; genus JANWVE01. The sequence continues at coordinate 15,616 of CALIZB010000097.1, forward strand.
TTTGCCCATATATTTGATGATGGTATAAGAGTGTGAAAAATCCAATCAGATAAGCAACTTTGTAAGTATACATTGGTTATATTTGTATAATTCTATTCAAAGTTATAACTTTGCTATACATGAAAGCGAATTTTGAAGAAGTAAAAAAAGTTTTTACGGCATATTTAGAACAGAATGCTCACAGAAAGACCCCTGAACGCTTTACTATTCTGGAAACTATCTATAATTATGACGGACATTTTGACGCAGAAGAACTCTACGTACAAATGCGCAACCAAAAATTCAGGGTAAGCAGGGCTACAGTATACAATACATTAGAGCTTTTAGTAGCGTGTAATCTTGTTATTAAACACCAATTTGGTGATGCACAGGCTAAATTTGAACGCTCTTATGGGTTCAAACAGCACGACCATCTTATCTGTACGGATTGTAACAAAGTATTTGAATTCTGCGACCCGCGCATACAAGAAACACAAAATATGGTAGAAGAGATGTTGGGCTTTAAGGTAAGCCACCATTCCTTGAACTTATACGCACAATGTGTAAAAGAACATTGTGAAAATAGAGACCCCGAAAAGTAAAAAAGTGCCTTTGTAAGGCACTTCATGTAGTTTTATGAAATAAAATAATTACTCTCTGTTTAGATAGTAATTAAGACCAAATGTAAAAGTAAAGCTACTTACGTTGAATAGTTGGATTTCGCTGTTTTTGTCTACTACTTTTTTAGTAGTTGTAGTAGAAACAGTATTTTCTGTTGTTTCTTTTGTGGAAGTATATGCGAATATGTTGCCTAAGGAAGCCTCTAAACCGATTTTTTTGCTAGGGAAGTATAAAATACCGGGCGTAATACCGATAGTAGTTCTGGATATTTTTGGACCATTGTTCTCTGTAATAGTAGTAGTATTAGTAATACTGTTTTTAGACTCTGTTTTAATTTTACTAGAACCACTACCTATACCAAAACCTAAATCTCCATAGATATAGAAATCGCTATCGCCAAGTTGTTGAGTGTATCTACCAAATAGACCTAAAGTAAAATATCCGCCTTTGGTAGTAATAACATTGGTAGTATTTGTATTAGGAGGATTGGTAGTTACTTTTGTTGTGTAACTGGTGTATCCAATCATTAAACCCGCACCAATATTGTCTGTAAAGAAATATCCTACGCGGGGCATAATAGAGAAGGTAGATCGTTTAGGATTGTCTGTTTCTACTATCGTAGAAGTACCCCCAGTAGTTGTGGTTGTGCTAGTTTTACCTGAGCTGGAAGTTAATCCTAATGAACCACCTACAAATAAACCTTGTCCTACTTGCGCAAAGGTTTGTCCTCCAATAAAAGCCAAGCTGATAAACAGCAAAGATAAGATGTGTTTTTTCATAGTGCGTGCAAAAGTACAAATTTTTTATTGATATTTGCAATATCTTTCAAAAAAAAAATAGCTTTTAATTACTATATTGATACACGTTATAGTAAATTTCTTGCCTTTTTTCGTTTATAGATGTATAACGTCCTATTAACTTCATACCCAACGTTTTTTCTATATGTTCTTTTGTAATTCTACTATAATGAGGGTCGTAAATTAGAATATCATTTTTTTGAATAGTAAAATCTTTATAGCTTAAAGCGCGCAAAATATCGAAATTAGGAAATAAAAACTCAAAATAATGATTATCGGATATAACCTTATGACTGGACAATCCCTTTTGTTGTAAATCCTGCGCTACTTTTTTGGCTAATTGCTGTGAAGCATCTAAATACATGTTTTCTTTGAAGTTAATAGCCGCAGGATTGGGCGTAAAAGGAAAGATAACAGCATAAAGTAAAATTCCGTACTTAAAAAATAATTGTACTTTAACAGAGGTTTTACTTAAAAGATGTAAAATAAATTCATATCCGTGGTATGCCATAATTCCCATCAGTGGCACTATTCCTATCAGTACGCGTTTTAAACCCATAGATGCAAAAATTCCAAAATACCAAAATAAACTGTGTGCAACAAAAAAGGCAAAAAAAGTAAAAGGAATAAAAAGTTCCTTTAAATCTATTTGTTTTTTATACAAGCGAAGACTATAATATACTAAACTTATTGCTATTAACCCGTATACTGGCAAACCTACTATGTAAATGAGTTGGTCTACAAAATGAAATAAAGAACCTTTTCCGTATACATGTTCCAAAGTTCTATACGGCATTTTATGAATTACCCACAGAATATCTTTATGAAAAGCCGCTCCTGCCAGGCCATATACGGCGTGCCCTGTGATGAAAAAAGGTAAAATTTTCCATTTTCCTTTAACTAAAAGAAAGCAAGCAAAGGCTAGTATAATAATTAGCCCTTCTGAACGCACAAATGGCATAAAAGATACCCATAGTACAGCATACAGGTATTTTTCTTTTAGCAAAAAATATGTACCCACAGCTAAAAACAAAGCAAACAACGGTTCTGTAAGCCCAGAAAAAGTAAGAATATAATAAGAAGGCATCAGAATACAAAAAATCACAGGCAAAAAGGCTTGTTTTATATTCAGCATGACCGCACACCGATAGGTAAAATACAGAGTAAAAAGCGTAGTTATAGCATTAAAAACTTTTATTCCTGTAAACCCGAACTGTGCAAAAGGTGAAGCAAGCAAAGTAAAAATAGGTTTTGCCCAATGGTCAAAGTAAAAAATGGGGTACTGAAAAGCATATTTTGCAAATAAAAAATGCGTAATGGTATCTCCTGTACCCGCAGTACCATCAAAATAAAAAATAGTGAAACAAGCAATAATAGCATAAACACCTAGCACAAGCCATAATAAAGATTTATTTTGCATAAGATTAAAAAAATAGAGTTTGCAAAAGTACAAATTTGATTTGATAACGAAAAAGATAGGTCTCTTCTTAAAGTAATCTATAAAAAAATACAAAAGTATAGCTAAATATAATCTTGAATGCGAATACCTAATGCTTCTTCAATCTCCGTGTCGCTTATTCCTATGCTTCGCATTTTGTTTATAGATTTAATGATACGTTGTTTTTCTTGTTCTAGTTCTTGTTCTTTTTTCGTCAATTTTTCTCTTAATCCACCTGTGAGTGCTTCTATGGTTCGCCAGGCTTCTTGTTC
>CALIZB010000098.1 GCA_938028625.1 uncultured Bacteroidia bacterium
TAGAAATAAAAACAGAACAAGATAATGAAAAACCTAAACAAGAACGTACTTTTGAAGGCTTTTTTGAAGGCATAAGTCAGTTGGAAGGGGCAGAAAATGAAGTAAAGCAAATATCTACTATTTTACCTAATGCAAAAACTATTACTGGCACAGAAGCTACCGAAGAGTATATAAAATCTATCAAAAATCCACGTATTTTGCATATAGCTACGCATGGTTATTTCAGAAAAGGACAGTACCAAAGTTCAACGCAAGCTATGCTCAATGCAGGACTTTTATTTTCAGGCGTAGTAGACTATGACCGCATGGAGATACGCCCATTAGATAAAGAAGATGGCAAACTGACAGCATTTGAAGTGATGAACATGGAATTAGATAGTACAGAACTTGTTGTGTTAAGTGCCTGCGAAACAGGTTTAGGACAGGTGAGCAAAGAAGGGGTATATGGCTTACAGCGTGCATTCAAAGTAGCAGGTGCAGAATGTATCATTATGAGTTTATGGAGAGTGAGCGATGAAGCTACGCAGTTACTTATGACCAAATTTTATGAGAATTGGCAGAAAAAAGGCATGGATAAAAGAAAAGCCTTTGAAACTGCCCAAAAAGAGATTAGAAAACAATACAAAGAACCGTATTATTGGGGTGCTTTTGTGATGATTGAGTAATTCGTATATTTTTTTATTAAAAAAAGAATGTTTGCTCATTTTTTTGCAAATCTTTTTTATTTTTGCTTGTTCAGTAACATAAAAGTATGTCAGAAAGCATTATAGATAAAGTCAAACCTGAGTTTTTTCCAAAACATCAGGAAGCTATATATAAAAGACTTGAAACCAAGCACTCTTTTGTGGAGGTTAAAGAAAATGACCCTTTGGGTACAGAAATGGTACTTAATATAGGTCCACAGCATCCTGCTACACATGGAGTATTACGCGTAGTAGCTAAATTAGACGGAGAAAATATAGAAAAATGTGTTCTGGATATAGGATACCTACACAGAGGCATAGAAAAAATAGCTGAAAACAAAACCTATCAGGAATTTATGCCTTATACAGACCGTATGGATTACCTTTCTCCGTATTCCAACAACGTGGCACTGTGTCTTGCCGTAGAAAAATTAGCACAGATACAAGTACCTGAAAGAGCGCAGTATATTCGTACTATTGCGTGTGAATTGGCAAGGATTTCTTCACATCTTTTATGGTTAGGCACTATGGTAATGGACGCGGGCGCTGTTTCTATGTTTATGTATACATTCAGGGAAAGAGAAAAAATTTATAGCATATTTGACCGTTTTGCAGGGGTAAGATTTACGGTTTCGCACTCTCGCATAGGAGGTTTACAATTTGACCCAGGCGACGAAATTATCAAAGAAATAGATGCTTTTGTAAAAAATCTCTATAAAGAACTCAAAGCCTGGCATAAGTTATTAGATAAAAACCCTATTTGGGTGAATAGAAATGCAGGAATTGGTGTAGTAAATAAAGAAGACGCGATTCAGTATAGTTTTACTGGACCTAACCTTCGCGCTAGTGGTGTTCCTTATGATATTCGTACTTTTGAACCTTATTTAGTATATGACCAAGTAGATTTTGATATTGTTATTCGTGAAGAAGGAGATTGTTTAGCAAGGTATTTTGTCCGTATGGACGAAATGGAACAAAGTTGTCGTATTATAGAACAATGTATTGCTAAACTACCCAAAGGAGATATTCGTGTAGATAATGCGAAACATAGCTATCCTTCTAAAAATGAAGTATATTATTCTATGGAAGGGCTTATTCACGATTTTATGATGACGGATTTGGGGGTATGCCCACCCAAAGGGGCAGAAATTTATCATGCTATAGAAGCGCCCAAAGGCGAGTTAGGATTTCATATTATTAGTGACGGTACAGGTTCGCCTTGGAGGCTTAAAATAAACTCTCCCTCTTTTAGTAATTTACAAGTACTGGAAAAAATGCTGGAAGGCGCTATGATTGCAGATACGGTGGTACTGATTGGTTCTATTGACCCTGTAATGGGAGAAGCAGATAAATAATATTTCACTTTTTGCATGGAAACTCCTGATATAGATATAACTCAATACAAAAACCCTGTACATGTACAGGGAACGGAACCCGTAGACAGTCTTACCGAACTTTTGCAAAAGTATCCTTTGGTGGTATTAGTGTTTTTGCGGCAGTTGGGCTGTACGTTTTGTAAAACAATGGTGCTTAATTTAAAGCGTTTAAAGGAGGAAGACCCTTCTTTTCCGCCTGTTATTTTTGTCCATCAGGGTACAATAGAACAGGGTAATGCTTTTTTTGATGAGTTCTGGAAAGGACAAATACATATCTCTAATCCTGATTTATCTTTATTTCATTTTTTCAAGATAAAAGTAGGAAAAATTAAAGATACTCTTGGAATAAGAACTTTTATTAAGGGCATTACTTCGCTATTTAAACATGGCTTCAAAATACGACAGACCAAACAAATAGGTGATAAATATATGCTTTCAGGAACATTTTTGTTTCAAAAAGGCAAACTGATATGGGCGCACAGGGCAAAATTTGCAGGTGATGAACCCAACTGGAAAATATTCACTTCCAAATAGTACTTTCTTCATGAACAGGTACACTTAAAATACTGTATATTTGTGCATGAGTTTTTTTAACAAGTTCAAAAATCTGCTCAATCAGGGAGTAGACAGCGTGAAAGATGCTTATCAGAATATAACTGACAAAGTCAGTGATACCTACCAGGGCGTAAGCAACAAGGTAAATAAAGAAAAAAATAAAGAATTACTGCTTGCTACTATACAAAAAAGCATAGAAGACCATTCTTTAAGTGCAGAGGAAGTTAAAGAAATAGAACAAGTACGGCAAGAATGGGATATCACAGACGCAGAAATGTCTGAAATAAAACTCAAAGCCTTCAAACATGCTATGAACAAGGCGAAGGAAGATTTACTCATTGACAAACGAGAATTAGACCTTCTCACTGAATTAGAACAACATTTTCAGTTCAATGCGCAAGAATATGACGCTATAAAAACTGAATTAACCCGTATCAGGAATGTATATTCTATTCAGCAAGGCGAGTTTATTGCTTTTGAAGTTCCCGAACTTTCTTTAGATAAAGATGAAGTCTGTTTCTGGATAGAAAGTGCCGAATACGTGGACTTTAAAGACAAAAATCCGTTTATATCCAAGCTGCCAAAGCGTTTTGATGCCACTACTCCCTATATTTTTGGAGAAACAAAGGGAATTGTTTTTCCTGTTCAGAACAACGAACTTATTGCTAAAGGCAAATTTTATCTCACTACCCGAAGAGTAATATTTCTTGCAGGCAACAAAGACTATGTTTTCAAGCATAAAAACATCTCTTATTTTGAACCTTTTTCTAATGGTTTAATACTCTATTGTGATAAAAACCCTGATAAATTCAAATATGAAACCCCCAGAAATGCAGAGGTGATTCCTTTTATTCTTCAAGCCATGCTTTCAAGATAACGTTGTCTTAAAACTGTGTTCGGCATCTGCTTCCCTTGTAAAAACAATTTTTAGCTCATATTGCCTTTAAACTAATATCCATGCTTTTTACAGAGTGCGTAAGCATGCCCATAGAAATAAAGTCTACACCTGTTTCTGCTTTTTTACGGGCATTTTCTAAGGTTATATTTCCTGACGCTTCTGTGATATAACGCTTGTTTACCATTTTTACAGCTTCCCGCATCATGTCATAATCCATGTTGTCAAACATAATCTGGTGTATACCTCCTATTTCCAGTACTTCCTGAACCTCTGCAAGATTTCGGGTTTCCACAGTGATATTAAGGTTTAATTCGTGTTTTTTTAGATACTCATGTACGCGTGCAATAGCAATTTTTATCCCGCCTGCGTGGTCTATATGATTATCTTTTATCATAACCCAGTCATACAGTCCAAAGCGATAGTTTACTCCTCCGCCAAGATGTACTGCCCACTTCTCTAATATACGTAAGCCAGGTGTAGTTTTACGAGTGTCTAACACCCGTGTAGATAGCCCTTGTAATTCTTGGACTACTTTATGGGTTAGGGTTGCTATTCCGCTCATTCGTTGCATAATATTCAGTATTACTCTCTCGCCTTTAAGCAAAGTATGATATGAAGCCGTTACAATAAAACCTATATCTCCCTTTTGTACTTTTTGTCCATCTTGAACGAATATTTCTAATTTTGCCGTAGGTTCTAACTGTTGAAATATGTGTTCTGCCAAAGCTATTCCTGCTACAATGCCATCTTCTTTAAATAACAATTTTGCTTTTGCGGTATGATTATCAGGTAAAGTAGCCAAAGTAGTAACATCACCAATGGTATTTAAATCTTCTTCAAAAGCAAAATCAATAATTTTTTGAATATGAGAGTGCTGTAAAAAGTCCATATTAAACAAAATTAGATATTTTGAACAAAATAAACTAACTTTTATTTTTGCTATAAAGTAAATTAACTTTTATTTTTATCCTTAAAAGTTCAAATGTTATGAAAAAGCGAGTTTGGATTACATTTTTAATACTTTTTATTTACGTAATTACAAGCGGGACAAGATGCAGAGTAAACACATGTCCTCCAAGTCCTTATAGCTATAATTTGCACCATCTCACAGAGAAAGGATTTACTCATATTTTTACTGTTGAGCAAGACTGTTCAGGTTGCCATCATATAGTCGCAGAAAAGTGCGGATTAGTTAAAATAAAAAAGATAAAACAGGCAAAAAATGGCGTTTTTACAGCCCAGGTAGAGAAAATAAAAGGGGTTTCATGCAGTAAATATAGCAGTACTTTCTTTCCTGAACACTGGTCTGTGCAAACTACTTTGGATAAAATAGAACAGGCTTACAATAATATCATAACAAAAGAAACGGATACAAGAGAAATGATAGGCAAAACTTCCGAAGATATCTCTATAAAAATTATTATGGATAAATACAATCCAAATAAAATATTCAATGCGTATCCTATTTTAGAGAATACACGAAAGCCTATGCAATATTAGATGAATGAGTTTTTAGGTTATTTTATTACAGCACCATTAGGCATGGTATACTCGGGGTGAAGCAAACAAAGTTTGCCATCTGCATCTGCCATAAGTACCATTCCTTGGGATTCTATTCCTCGCAAGGTACGCGGTGCAAGATTAACTAACACAGGAATTTGTTTATCAATAAGTTCTTCGGGTTTGTAATGCTGGGCTATCCCTGAAACCACAGTACGGATATCCTTTCCTGTATCCAGAGTGAGTTTGAGCAATTTGTCTGCCTTGGGTACTTTTTCTGCATGGGTAATGGTAGCAATCCGAATATCTATTTTGGCAAAGTCTTCATACGAAATGAGCGGTAAAAAATCAGGAGTATTGACTGAACTTTCTGTTTTTTGTGTTTTTTTACGTTGTTCTAGCTCTTGTTTTGCATAATCCGCAAGTGGTGCTTTTTTTTCAAGAATTTGTTCTAATTGTAAGGTATCTGTATGTTTAATTAAATGCTCAATTTGAGCTTCGGTAAAATCATTTTCAATTTTTTGAAACAATAATCCTGGGTTGAGTACTTTGTTATTTTGTGGAATAATTTCCCATTGTTCTGATAAAGACCAAGTGATATTTTTTAAGTTAAGTGCGTTTTGAAGTTTTTTTGCGATATCGGGCATAAAAGGTTCAAGCCATATTGCTAAGTGTGCCACCATCTGAACAGCATGATACAAATCAATAGCAGTTTTTTCAGGGTTAGATTTAATTGTTTTCCAGGGTTCTGTATCTTGCAAAAATTTGTTGCCTTTCATGGCAAAGTTCATAATAGTTTGCAGAGCTTCTCTAAAATGATAGTTTTCTATGTGTTTTCCGATGATTGTACTCCATGTTTCTGAATATTCCTTGTCGTATATCAAAAAACTTTGTAGAAGTGTATATTCTTGTATATTGTGTGTATCAGGAATGTTTGGGACTTTGCCTTGAAAATGCTTTTCTATTAAGGTAAAAACCCTGTTTACAAAATTACCGAGTGTAGCTACGAGTTCGCTGTTATTACGTTGTTGAAAATCTGCCCAACTGAAATCATTGTCTTTGGTTTCAGGCATGGTAGCCGTGAGTACATAACGCATAACATCAATTTTATCAGGAAATTGTGATGCAAATTCATGTAACCATACAGCCCAGTTTCGTGAGGTAGATATTTTATCGCCTTCTATGTTAAGAAATTCATTAGCAGGTACATTTTCAGGCAAAAGATAGCCTCCGTGTGCTATAAGCATAGCAGGAAATACAATACAGTGAAAAACAATGTTATCTTTACCAATAAAATGAATTAACCTTGCATTATCTTGCGGGTTGGGTTGTTGTAACCAATATTTTTTCCATAAATCAGGTTTATTTTGTGCAATTGCCCATTCTTTGGTAGCAGAGATATATCCGATAGGTGCATCAAACCATACATACAAAACCTTGCCTTCACTATCAGGAATGGAGTTAGGAAGTTTTACGCCCCATTCTAAATCACGAGTAACTGCACGAGGTTGTAAGCCTTCATTTAACCAAGACATACACTGTCCCAGTACATTACTTTTCCATTCTATATTGTTTTTTTCTTTATGCGAACTTATCCAGTCCTGTAAAATTTTTTGATATTGATTTAAGGGCAAAAACCAGTGTTTTGTTTTTTTAAGCGAGAGAGGTTTGCCTGTAATACGAGAAACGGGATTAAGTAAATCTGTGGAATTAAGTGTAGAACCACATTTTTCGCATTGGTCGCCGTAAGCATCAGGATTACCACATTTTGGGCATGTTCCTTTTAGAAAACGGTCTGCTACAAATTGCTGATGTACTTCGTCATAAAACTGTTCGGTTACATATTCTTCAAATTTGCCGTTTTTGTAGAGATGTTCAAAAAAATCTGATGCCGTTTGGTGATGTATAGATTTTGAGGTACGAGAGTATATATCAAAAGAGATGTTAAAATCATGAAACGCCTTTTGTATAATAGCATGATATTTATCCACTACTTCCTGCGGGGTGATATTTTCTTTCTGTGCGCGCAAGGTAATGGGTACGCCGTGTTCGTCAGAACCGCATACAAAGAGAATATCTGCATGGTTTAACCGCTGATAACGTACAAAAATATCTGCGGGCAGGTATACACCTGCAAGGTGTCCAATATGTACAGGTCCGTTGGTATAAGGTAAAGCCGCAGTTACGATAATAGGTTTGTTTGTCATTAGAGTACAAAAAAAGAAAATTTTATGGGATTTATCAAAGTGATAAACAATAAACCTGCTAGATTTTATTTCTAACAGGTTTGCATGGTTTTATGACTTGGTATGATGATTTATTTTTGAACTTTCTTAAATTCTTTAATAGATACTTCTTTATGCGTAAGCGGTGCTTGTTGAGATATTATTTTTTGTAAATAATGCTTTTCTACACCTGAATATAGTTTTCTGTACTCCTCTTCTTTTTCAAATACTTTACCTGCTATTTGTAACAGTTGGTTGTTTTCATCATCTTCTAGATTTATATCGTCTAAATTATAGAATTCCATTATTGGGGTCTGCGTCATATAGCTAAATCTATATTTAAGGTCAATAATGGACTGGCGTTTCAAATCTTCTTCGGTTATAGTTATATTATTTGAAGCCAAAATATCATCGGATATAATTCTTACTTTGAGTGATTTTACCTGTTGTTTAAGCATTTCTTCCTGTTTTTCAGGGGTTAAAGTATTAAAGTTGCTTTCAGGTATTTTAGATAGCTTTTCTCTGATAAGGTCGGTGGGCAAAGATATATTCACTTTTTCAACAAGAGTTTCCATAACTTCTTCATAAAGATTTTCTTTTGATAGAAATGCGTACTGTTTGATTAGTCTTTCCTTTATGAAATTATGGAAACTTTCTTTATCTTTGGCTTTCTGTTCAGAAGCCATAGTATAAAATTCCTCATTGAGTTCTTTGGGGGTAATACGGCTTATGTTTTTAATCGTGTATGTAAAAGTTTTCGGAGCATTTTCCTGAGTTAAAAATTCATCATCTAGAATGTAAACTGCATTATTATCCTGTAATGTTCTGATAGTTTCTGTATCAAATTCAACGGTATCTTCTGCTTTTTTGCCTGCAAATTTTTCTGCTATGCTTATAGGTGCTTTGCGAAGATTAAGTTGCATAGCTTTTTTGAAAGTTTCATCTTCGGCGGTAGTTAATGAACCATAGAGATAATCGTTTAACTCAATAGTTTCAGGGTTTTGGCGTGTACCATAATTGTATGCAAGGTCAGTGATATATTCCTCAATTTCTTCTTCTGTTGGGGTTACATTGTATATAGTTAGATTAACACCTGATAACATATTATTCAAGCTGATATTCAACTTGGGTTTTATAACCACATTCAAATAAAAATTAAGTGCAGAAGGCTGATTAAAGTTAAATTGCTCAATTTCATGCAAGGAGGATTTTTTAGCATCTACTTCGTAATTAAAAAGCAGGTCTATATTATTGTTTTTAAGATATTCTGAAACATGCGTAGTAATAAGTTTATTTACTTCTTCAAAAAGTATGCTTTTACCATACATTTTTTGGAGTAGAGATGTTGGGACTTTACCTGGTCTAAAGCCGGGCATTTGAGCATATTTACTTACATCTTTTAGTTTTTTTTGGATAGATGGAATGTAATCTTGGGGTTCTAATTCTAATTTTACTTCACCAAGTAGATTTTCTTTTTCCTGAAATGTAATGTTCATGACACTTTTTGATATATTGTTAAAAAATAACCTTGTAAAAATACTTACAAGGTATAGAAAGTGCGGGAAGAGGGGGTCGAACCCACATGCCTTGCGGCGCTAGATCCTAAGTCTAGTGCGTCTGCCAATTTCGCCATTCCCGCAAAATTGGATTGCAAAAATATAAAGTACTTTTCAGTTGTGCAAGTAAAATTCTCAAACAAAAAATTAACTTACTGATTGTGAGATAAAAAAAATACAAAAGCAGAACAAAAACTGTTCTGCTTGAATGTAAAACAAGATGTAAGTATTATTTTTTGAGGTTTTGTTTTTCTAATTCATAGAAATAGTTACGAATAAGGTTCTGATAATCTATGGTATAACCTGGCTGTAAAGATTTGAGCAGTTCTCTGCGGATTTGTTCGCGTTGTTTTTCCAATTCCAACTGTGCAGGTGATTTTTTCTCTATGTCTTTAGCTTGGTTTGCTTCTCTTTCTTCATCAATATCTCTTTCACGCAGAGAGCGAGTGGCGTTAAGCAAGCGAGTAACAATCTGTTGCTGACGGATAAACGTTTCTGGAGTAACATTAAAATTCATCAGGTCTTTTTCATTTTCTTCCATTTGTTCTGCAATCTTGGAGAGATTACCGAGTATTTTTTCATTTTCAGGGGTATTTTTGTCTTTATTGGGTACATTATTTTCGTTGCCATTACCGCCTATTCCACCGTTTTGCATTTGTTCCGCAAGTTCTTCTAATTGCTGACGAAGGGCTTCCTGTTCTGCGGCCATACGTTTGAGTGCATTTTTTTGGGCTTCGGACATGTTTTTACCACCGTTATTTTTTCCATCTTTCATCAGTTCCTCCAACTGTTTCATCATCTCCTCCTGTTTTTTGGCAAGTTGTTGTAAAGACATTTTACCCTGACCTTTTCCACCAGGTTTTTTACAAGCTCCACTAGAACCAGGCATTTTATTTTTCATTTCCTGTTGCATTTGCTCTAAGGCTTCACTAAGCATATTGGCAAGATTGTTCAGGCTGGTAACAGCGTACTGTTCGCTTACAATAGCAGGGTTATAGTAGCGGTTTTCCAAATGTTTTTTTGACTGATTCTGATGTTCCTGAATTTTGCGAAGTTCATCTAACACATATCCTTTGATTTGCGGTGCTTTTTTTGCTAAATTTTTCAAGCTATCACTAACCATCTTGAAGTCATCAATAAGTTTGTCCTGTTTGCGTGCATAAGACTTGATGTTCGGATTGTTGTGTTTAAGGTTTTTGACTTCATCTTTGAGTGCTTCTTGTTCAAAAGAAAGTGTAAGCGTATTTTCTAATATTTCACGCAAATCTCCGATATTTTCTTGTTCCTGTTGCATTTCTCCCTCAGATTTCATTTCAGAAAGTTTATTTGCCATATCCTGCATTTTTTGCGCGGCATCTTTTTGATTTTTAGAGGACTTATTCATGTTGCCTTTACTCATGTTTTGCTTGCTTTGCTGTATATCTTGTTTAGCTTTGTCTGCTTCCTTTTTTACTTCTTCATTTTTAGGATTTTCTTGTTTGTCCAATTCTTTTTGCATATCTCCAATTTCGTTGAGTTCTTTTTTAACATCGTCCATTTGTTTGTCCAATGCGTCCTGTTCTTTTTGTAATTGTTCACTTTGTTTTTTAGCGTCTTTACTGTCTGTTTTATCGGCAAGTTCATTTTGTTTTTTGGACATCTCTTCTAACTGCTTAATGAGATTGTCTATTTTCTGGTCAAGTTGTAATTGTTTGAATAGGTTGAGCATACGGTCTAATTCTTCTTTCATCTTGTCAGAGTCTTTTTTAAGTTCGTCTATATTCTTTTTAAGTTCGTTAAAATTCATTTTTTGCATGAGTTCCTGCATGCGTTTCATCAGTTCTTCTAATTTTGGGTTTTTGAGGTCTTTAAGAATTTTTTGTAGTTCTTCGTATTTTTTTGCAGTTTCTTCGGTCATTAAGTTATTATTTTGCATTTTTTGCTTGTCGCGTTCCATTTGTTTGGCTATCTGTTCTGCTTTTTTACGGAGGTCTTGTTGTTGTTGAATAAGGTCTTGGAGTTGTTTTTTATCTTGCCACTCCATTTTATTTTGTTGAAGCATTTTTTGTTGAAGTTTTTGGTATTCTTCATTAAGTTTTTGTGCTTGTTTATTGAGTTCATTTAATCCTTCGGCAGTATTATTACTATTTTTAGAGGCTTCATTAAGCATTTCTTTTATACTGGGAAAGCGTGCAGTAAGCGTAGGGGTTTTGGAGGCTTTGTAACCCCCTATGGCATCATTGTCGCGGACTTCAATATAATACTCTAACTCATCTTCTGGCTGTACGGATAAAGGTAATAAATCCCATACATAAGCGCCTTTTTGCTGAATATTTTTGGGTTGAATATTCAGAGGAACTGCTGTAAATTTTTCACTTACTTTTTTATTATCACTACTTTTTTTGAAACGGTAGAATAGTTTAAGGCTGGAAAACCCATAGTCATCTATCATTTCATAAGAAAGCGGTATCATCAGGCGTTCATCTAATTTAAATTCGCTTTGTACATTTTCTAATAAAATAGACGGATATTTGTCAGGAACAACTTGTACAGCATAGCGTACAGTATCTTTGTTAGGTATATTTTGTTTAGAGTACAATTGAATGAAGTAATTTGTATTTTGAAGTAACATTTTTTGATGTTTAAAGACATCTTTTTCTTTTTGAAGCGGATTTATAGTTTTATCTTCCCAAACAAATTGTGCTTTTTCAGTAGCTTGTGCGCGGATTGTCCAATATGCGCGTGTACCTGCGAGAGCATAAATATCTCCTACATTGGCGGGTAATGTATCATTTGTTTTACCTGTATAATCTGGATAATCCAATACAATCTGAAACTGCCCGATAGCAGGGCGGTCTAATACTTGAATTTGATAGATATCTGAACTGACTTCTTCGCTACCAATATAGTATTGTGAAAGTTGTGTAATGTTTTTTATTTCGCCTATAAATTTATTGTTTTTTTTAGTTAAAGGTAGTTTTTCAAATTGTCCTTGTGCATTAGTTTTATAGAAAAGATACGCATTTTCAGGAAAGTATTTTCCTTTGGTAAGAATATTCAAGGTTAAATCTTCTCCTTTAATGACAGATGTATTTCCTGGTTCTACCACAAAAACGTAAGGTGGAGGAGGGATAAAGTCTTTGTTGTAATTCCATAAACGGTAAGAAGAACCTGTTACAAAACGGGGTGCAATAAGCGTAGTAAGCGCAAATCCACCAAAAAATAGCCAAAACAAACGTAAACGTTTGATGTTTTCACGGAGTTTAATGGCATCAGCAAAAGGAATGGGTGAGAGTTGTTTGGATTTCTGTTCTATGCTTGCTTTGAGCAAAGCGGTCTGTTCAGGAGTATAAACAGGAGTATGCTTATTGTCAGAATTTAAGTGCAATACATTGATAAGTTTGTCTTTTACTTGGGGAAAATGTTGTCCTATTTGAATAGCGGCTTGTTCATACGTTAAGCCTTTGAGAATGCGATAATAATATAAAGCAGGGCGAAGTACAAACCAGCTCAGCATGCCGCCAAATCCAATTATGGCAGTATAAAGCAAAGCGGTGCGATAGCCACTGCTTAGATTTCCAAAACCTTCTATTAGTACAAGCGTCCAGTAAGCGACTAATGTATAGGTAAGCAACCATATACTTCCTTTAATCACGTCATACAAATAGTATTTTTTGATATAGGCAGTAATATTTTGCAATAAAGTTTCCATATAAAATCTGTTCAGATACAATACGTAAAAATATAACAAAGCGTTCAGTTATGCAAAAAAATGTTATGAACTTACTTTTGTATCAAGGTTTCTATAACTTGTTGCATGCGTATCAGCCCTTTGAGAGAAGGATTTTGAGCTAAAAAATCTACTGCCATCAAGATTCCTTGCGCAAAACCTAATCTATTTTTGGCTTCATGCTTAATAGTAATGGTATCAATAGAACTGTCGTATATCACTTCATGTGTGCCAATGATATTGCCTAAACGCATGGAAGACATACTTATTTCATCAGGTTTAATACTTTCATGCGGAATAACCCACGTGTTTTTACGTTCCAGATGGGTAATAATGCTTTCTGCAAGCTGTATAGCTGTTCCACCGGGAGCATCTTTTTTGAGGTTATGGTGAATTTCATGTATAGCTACATCATATTGAGAAAAATAGTTCATTAGTTTAGCAAGATAAGTATTAAGCATGAAAAGCACATTAACACCTACGGAGAAATTACCGTCCTGAACTACTGTGGCACCATACTTTTCTATCAGTTTGTGCAATGCCGTTTTATCAAAGCCTGTGGTAGCAATAATCATTTTTACACCTTTGGAAAGCAGTATTTCCGCATCAGCAATTACCTGATTAGGAGTAGCCGTGTGAATAACAGCATTTGTATTTGTAGGGTTTATTTCCTGTATCTGTTGAGCGTTTTTAGAGTTAATCGCATATACTACGGTATGTTTTTGATTAAGTTGTAGTACAGTATTACCTAATTTTCCCGTTCCTATAATAGAGATATTCATAACATTTGAGTAATTAG
The DNA here is from genome assembly GCA_938028625.1 of uncultured Bacteroidia bacterium. Lineage (GTDB taxonomy): Bacteria > Bacteroidota > Bacteroidia > JANWVE01 > JANWVE01 > JANWVE01. Next base: position 13,302 of record CALIZB010000098.1, read on the forward strand.
TCTATTTGAAGCAGTTTGTGTATAGCTTGATTTACTTGCTCAAAAGGAAAGTTTTTGAGTACTTTATCCATCTCGGACGCAATAACATCATTTTTCAAATTTCCGATACTACCTTCGTGAGTATGATGTACTTTTTTTGGCGGATTAAATGTGTTATTTTCTATTTGTTCGCCTACTATGCGATACGCATCTCTAAAAGGAGTACCTTTTAATACTAGTTCATTAGCTACTTCTACGCTAAAAAGATGTTCGTAGCGTTTATCTTCTAAAATATCTTCTTTGACAATAATTTGATTGATAGCATAGTTAGTGATATTCAGGCAGTTATTAAGTTCTTCAAAAGCAGGGATAAAGTTCTCTTTAATGAGTTGTAAATCTCGGTGGTAGCCAGATGCAAGATTAGCTGTAATGAGAGTAATTTCATTAGGTAATGCCATAAGTTTATTGCATTTAGCACGTACTAATTCAAACACATCAGGATTTTTTTTATGGGGCATGATGCTTGACCCTGTGGTCAATTCATTAGGAAATGAGATAAAACCAAAGTTCTGTGAAATATACAAACACACATCTTGAGCGAGTTTAGCTAAAGTAGCGGCGATATTAGCCATAGCTTGGGACACTATGCGTTCTGTTTTACCTCTGCCCATTTGTGCATACACGACATTCACGTTAAGCTGTTCAAAACCAAGCAGTTGTGTAGTCAATGTACGATTAAGGGGAAAAGAAGAACCATAACCTGCCGCAGAACCTAAGGGATTTTTGTTTGCTACACGATAAGCCGCTTGTAAAGTAATAAGGTCATCAACAAGACTTTCTGCATAAGCGGCAAACCATAACCCAAAAGAAGAGGGCATTGCAATTTGATAATGCGTGTATCCAGGTATGAGTACCTGTTTGTATTTTTCACTTAATTGAATTAAGGTGTCAAAAAGTGCCTTGACAAGATGCACTGTAGTTTCAATTTCTTTACGGATAAAGAGTTTTAAGTCTAATAGCACTTGGTCGTTGCGGGAACGTCCGCTATGAATTTTTTTACCTACTTCTCCTAATCTTCGGGTAAGCATCAATTCCACTTGGGAATGCACATCTTCTACGCCGTCCTCAATAACAAAATTGCCTTGTTCCGTTTCGCGGTACAAAGCAATAAGTTCTTTTTTAAGAATATTTAATTCCTCACCAGTTAGTAGATGTATGGTTTCTAACATAGTAATATGGGCAATAGAACCCAAAATATCATGCGGTGCAAGAAAAACGTCCATTTCACGGTCTTTACCTACGGTAAAGTTTTCTATTTCCTTGCTGATTTCAAAACTTTTTTGCCATAATTTCATGAGCGGCAAAAATACAATTTATTTTTGTTTGTATGTAATAATATGCTATTAGCGCATCTCTGACTGCTAAATGAGAGAGATATGAGTTCGCTCTAATCTTTTGGTACAATTCACTACGGGGTTGTGCTATGTTCATGAATATCCGAAACAGCAATAATTTTTTTGTAAAAAAGATATTACATGTTTCTTCTGTACTGTCCTCCCACCTGGTACAATGCTCCTGAAATTTGTCCTAATGAAGCTACTTTAACAGTTTCCAAGAGTTCATCAAAAATATTCTGATTAGTAACTGCTATTTCCTGTAATTTTTTAAGTGCTTTTTCAGACACATCTGCATTTCTTCTATGTAAGGCTTGTAAATTTTTAATTTGCTGTTCTTTTTCTTCGGTACTGGAACGGAATACTTCTTGTGGCAACACGGTAGGTGAACCTTTGGAACTCAAAAAAGTATTTACACCGATAATAGGCAATTCTCCTGTATGTTTCAAGGTTTCGTAATACAGACTTTCTTCTTGTATTTTACTACGTTGATACATAGTTTCCATAGCACCAAGCACGCCTCCGCGTTCTGCAATAGCTTCAAATTCGCGTAATACGGCTTCTTCTACCAAATCTGTGAGTTCTTCTATGATAAAACTACCTTGTAAAGGATTTTCGTTTTTAGCTAATCCAAGTTCTCTATTGATAATCAATTGAATAGCCATAGCACGTCTTACACTCTCTTCCGTAGGAGTAGTAATAGCTTCATCATAAGCGTTGGTATGTAAGGAGTTACAATTATCATAAATGGCATAAAGGGCTTGTAAGGTAGTGCGAATATCATTAAAATCAATTTCTTGTGCGTGTAAACTGCGTCCTGAGGTTTGGATATGGTATTTTAGCATTTGACTGCGTTCATTACCTTTGTATTTATATTTCATAGCTTTTGCCCATATTCTACGGGCTACGCGTCCCATTACGGAGTACTCAGGGTCCATGCCGTTAGAGAAAAAGAAACTTAAATTGGGGGCAAAATCATCTATGTGCATGCCACGAGAGAGGTAGTATTCTACAAAGGTAAAACCATTAGCCAAAGTAAAAGCTAACTGTGAAATAGGATTTGCTCCTGCTTCTGCAATATGATAGCCTGAAATAGAAACAGAATAAAAATTTCTTACTTTATTGCGTATAAAACTCTCTTGAATATCTCCCATCATACGCAATGCGAATTCGGTAGAGAATATACAAGTATTTTGGGCTTGGTCTTCTTTAAGAATATCTGCTTGCACTGTGCCGCGCACTGTACTTAATGCTTTGGCTTTCATCTGTTCGTAAATTTCTCGGGGCAGAACTTGGTCGCCTGTTACGCCGAGTAAAAGCAAACCTAATCCGTTATGTCCTTCGGGCAGTTCTCCCTGATACACAGGAATAGGTAAGCCTTTGGCATCATAAATTGCTTTAATTTTAGCCTTTACTTCATCTACTAAACCATTTTCTATAATGTATTTTTCGCATTGTTGGTCAATGGCGGCATTCATAAAAAAAGCTAAAATAATAGGAGCGGGTCCGTTAATAGTCATAGAAACGGAAGTAGTAGGGTCGCAAAGGTCAAAACCTGAATAGAGTTTTTTAGCATCATCAAGTGTGCAAATACTTACTCCTGAATTTCCAATTTTACCATAAATATCAGGTCTGTGATGAGGGTCTTCTCCATATAAAGTTACGCTGTCAAATGCGGTAGAAAGCCTTGCGGCAGGCATACCTTTGGAAAGATAATGAAACCTACGATTAGTGCGTTCAGGTCCGCCTTCACCTGCAAACATGCGCGTGGGGTCTTCGTTAGTACGTTTGAACGGAAAAACTCCTGCGGTATAAGGAAATTCACCAGGAACATTTTCTTTCAAACACCATTTTAATATCTCTCCCCATGACTCAAATTTAGGTAGAGCTACTTTAGGTATCAATGAATGAGATAAACTTTTGGTATAATTAGCTACTTTTATGTCTTTACCACGCACTTGATACACAAAATACTCATTTTTATAGTTTTGTTTTTTCTGTTCCCAATTTTCTAATATGCGTTTGCACTCACCATCAAGGTTTTGCTCATAGTATTTGTATATTTTTTCTACTTCCTGAATGACATTTTCAGGTGCTTTACATTGTTTTAGTTCTTTAATAGTACCATATAATTGGTAGAGTTTATGAGCAATTTCTACTTGTTTTTTTGCCCACTCGTCATAATTTCGGTTATTTTCGGCAATTTCTGCTAAATAACGGGTTTTATGTGGAGGAATGATATATTTTTTTTCACTTAGTCCGCCTTTAATCTGTGTGTTAAGATTAAAGTCAACACCTGTTTTTTCTTTAATTTTCTCAATGATAGTGAGAAAAAGACTATTTGTACCTGGGTCGTTGAATTGAGAAGCCATAGTACCAAATACAGGCAGTTTTTCATCAGGAGTATCAAAGAGGTTATGATTGCGCTTATATTGTTTGCGAACATCTCTCAATGCGTCTTGTGCGCCACGTTTATCAAATTTATTGATAGCAATAATATCGGCGTAATCTAACATATCAATTTTTTCTAATTGTGTAGCCGCACCAAATTCAGGGGTCATAACATACAAACTGATGTCTGAATGGTCTACAATTTCAGTATCACTTTGTCCTATTCCGGAAGTTTCTACAATAATAAGGTCAAATCCTGCCGCTTTGCAGATAAGTATGGCTTCCTGAACGTATTTACTTAATGCGAGATTGCTCTGTCGGGTAGCGAGTGAACGCATGTATACGCGCGGGTTGTTTATGGCATTCATACGGATTCTATCACCGAGTAAAGCTCCGCCAGTTTTGCGTTTAGAAGGGTCAACAGAAATTACGGCTACTGTGGTATCTGACGTAGTAAGCAAGAATCTGCGAATAATTTCATCTGTGAGAGAAGATTTTCCACTTCCACCTGTACCAGTAATGCCTAATACAGGAACTACTTTATTTTGTATAAAAGAGAGTTTATTTATTTCGTTAGCAGTTTTGATTTCCATAGCCCAAAAATAAAACTTTTACCATATTTTAACAAATAAAAAAAAGCAAACATTTGTATGCTTGCTTTTTGAATTATAATTAAGAAAGTAGTTTAGTCAATATCAAAGTCGTCATCATCGTCATCGTCATCGTTTTTTTCAGGTTTTCCATTATTACCTTTGTCGCCTGCAGTTTTTTGTTTCATATCTAACAATTTACCTGTACCGTCATAGCGGAAATGATAGCGAGTTTTAGCTTCTTTATTTACAGCAATTACATGATAGCGGATTTCATTATTTTTTTGTACTAATGTATGTTTTTCAACTCGTTTAATTTCTGCACCTGTGGCTTTGGCTTTTACGTCAGAGAGAATGTTTGCAGGTAGTAAATTTTCTTTACCTATCTCAATGGCACGTAATTGTTTGCCGTCAGGGGTGTAAATAGAGGCTTTACGCATACCATCAGCACTGGTATATCCTGCGCGATAGATTTCTTTTTTAGGATTTTTTCGCCATACTACATTAGTAGCGCCTGCATTGGCGGCTTTGAACGCATTTACTACTGCCGCAGGTACAGCAGATTCAGGAATAGAATTTTTTCCACCATTTTCTTTTCCTTTTCCGTTACCTTTTCCTTTTTCATTGTTTTGAGCGATTACGGTGCTTATAGTAAATATAGCTACCAGAATTAAGATGAGATTTTTCATATTTGCCCTCTTTTGACAAATAAAATGCCAAAAAGTTTAAGGTCTATTTTTTTATTATTTAATTTGAAATTTAAATCTGTTTAATTTGTTTTTTGATGGTATTCAAAGTAACTATTCTAGGCAACTCTGCGGCTATACCCATGTTAAACAAAAATACTACCGCACAAGTATTACAGTATGAACAATATACTTTTTTGTTAGATTGTGGAGAAGGTACACAAATTCAAATCCTTAGATATAAAGCTAAAAGCAATTTCAAAGCAATTTTTATTAGCCATTTACATGGTGATCATTGTTTTGGATTAGTGCCTTTACTTTCATCTATGTCTCTTAATGGAAGAAAAGAGAAATTACTTATCATAGGTCCGAAAGACCTTAAAAATTATATTGAATCACAACTTAGTTTTACTAATGCTTATCTTTCTTTTGAGGTAGAGTATATTACTCCGCAATTAGAGAATGAAATCGTATGTGAGAATGAATATCTTGAAGTTAGAGCTTTTAGTTTAAAGCACAGAGTTGAAACGTATGGATATGTATTCAGAGAAAAAGAAGGGCCACCTAAATTTCTTGTAGAAAAAGCTCGTGCTTTGGAAGTTCCTCCGCCCTTATTCAAGTTATTAAAAAAAGGAATTTCTGTACAAAATATACATGGCACAACGATATATCCTGAACAAGTTTTGGGAGAAAAGAAAATGCCTTGTAGTTATGCTTTTTGTACAGATACAGCGTTTTATCCTGATATTGTACCTTATATTAAAAATGCGACGTTATTATATCATGAAGCTACTTTTAAGCAAAGTGAAGTTCAAAAGTGTATAGATACTATGCACAGCACTGCTATGGAAGCGGCTAATATAGCTCAATTAGCAAATGTAAAAAAATTACTCATAGGGCATTTTTCCGCAAGATATTTTGGTATGGAGCAGGAATTAGTGCAGGAAGCACAAACCATATTCAAAAACACAGAATACGCCGAGCAAGGTAAAACATTCTTTGTAGAGTAAGAATCACACTGATACGGATATTTTTTGAGTGAGTTCTAATTCTTTTTTTAAGAATTTTCCTGTAATACTGTTAGGATTAAGTACGATTTCTTCGGGTGTACCTTCGGCAACAATATAGCCGCCGTTTTTTCCGCCTTCAGGTCCAAGGTCAATGATATGGTCAGCGAGCTTGATAACATCTAAATTATGTTCTATGACAAGCACTGTATTACCTTTATTAACTAAACGTTGAAGTACATCTGTAAGTTTTTTGACATCAGAGAAATGTAGTCCTGTGGTAGGTTCATCTAAAATATAAAAGGTTTTTCCTGTATCTTTTTTAGCTAATTCTGTGGCAAGTTTAATACGTTGTGCTTCTCCACCTGAAACCGTAACCGAAGACTGTCCCAAAGTAATATATCCCAATCCTACATCATTGATAGCATTAAGATATTTGAGGATTCTTGGGTGTGCTTCAAAAAAATGTATGGCTTCCTCGATAGTCATGTTTAATACATCAGCGATAGATTTACCTTTATAGCGTACTTCCAGAGTTTCACGATTATAGCGTTTGCCTTTACAGGTTTCACAAGTTACGCTTACATCAGGTAAAAAGCCCATTTCTATAACTTGTTCTCCACCACCATGACAGGTTTCACATCTACCGCCTTTCACATTAAAAGAGAATCTACCTTGTTTATAGCCTCTAATTTTAGCTTCGGGCAGTTGTGCAAATAAATCACGTATGAGGGTAAATACTCCCGTGTACGTAGCAGGATTGCTTCGGGGGGTTCGGCCGATAGGGGATTGGTCTATTTCTATGAGTTTATCAATATTTTCTAAACCTTCTATGCTCTTGTATGGCAAGGCTTTGTAGGTAAGTTCCCTGCTATAATGTGTTTTTAATATAGGTGCTAAGGTTTCTGTAATTAAAGTAGATTTACCACTTCCTGATACTCCTGTAACTACAATAAATTTACCGAGTGGGAATTTTATGGTAAGGTTTTTAAGGTTATTTCCTGTTGTGCCTATTAACGTTAAAAATTTGCCGTTACCTTCTCTACGTTCTTCGGGGATAAAAATATCTTTTTCTCTACGCAGATACTGTGCGGTTTCTGTATCCTGTTTGAGAATAAAATCAGGATTTCCTTGTGCTACAATATCTCCTCCGTGTATGCCTGCTCCAGGACCTATGTCTAATACGTAGTCTGCTTCTTCTATCATTTCTCGGTCATGTTCTACAACAAGTACGCTATTTCCCAAATCTCTAAGATTTTTGAGGCTTTGTATCAATTTGAAATTATCTCTCTGATGCAAACCGATAGAAGGTTCGTCTAAAATGTACATTACGCCTACTAATTGCGAACCTATTTGAGTAGCTAATCTTACTCTTTGTGCTTCTCCTCCAGAAAGCGTTTTTGCCCTACGATTTAAATCTAAATACCCTAAACCTATTTCATCAAGGACTTTCAAACGATTGTTAATTTCTTTGAGTATATCCTTGGCAATAAGATTTTTACGTTCATCTAGCTGTGTTGGGAGTTGCTCAAACCATATTTTCAAATCACTAATGGGCATAGTAGCAAGTTCATAGATGTTTTTATCTAATAATCTGAAATGTAAACTTTCTTTTTTTAATCTGCCCCCATTACAATCTGGACATGCAGACTCTCTAAAAAATTGTGCCATACGTTCTTGGGTAGTAGTTACCCCATAACGGTACTGATGGGCAATATACCTAATAATTCCAGGGTATATTTCCCAATACATAGCCATATTCAAGCCCATTGGAGTATCCAAAGTATCTTCTCCTAACTCTGCAATTTCTTCTTGTTTGCCGTATAAAATGTATTCTAAGGTGTCTTGGTCAATTTTTTCTATGGGGGTTTTAATAGTATAACCTTTTTTGCGAAGAACTTTTTTAAGCATATCAAAAATACTTATATCCCTGTACTCTCCCAAAGGCACTAAACCACCATCTTCTATATTTTTACTACGGTCAGGGATAATAGCATCTATATCAGGAATATGTACAGAACCTAAACCTTTGCAGGTTTCGCACTGTCCGTATTTAGAATTAAAAGAAAAAGTATTCGGAGAAGGGTCTTCATAACTAATAAAAGACTCAGGGCAGGTAAGGTTACGGGAAAAGAAAAATGTCTTTTTATCTTGTTCTAATTGAGTGTACATAGCATTTTTGCCCATATCTAACGTTTTTTTTACAGTTTCCTGTATGCGCATACGGTTTTTTTTCTCAATTATTATCACATCAGTTACAACTTCTATGTCGTGTGCTTTGAACCTATCTAACTGCATCTTTGGCTTGATTTCTTTAATGATACCGTCTACACGCACGCGCACAAAACTTTTAGCAAGTTGTTCAAACAACTCTCGGTAATGCCCTTTTCTACCCTTGACTAAAGGAGCAAGAAAAATAACATTCTGACCTGAAAATTTCTTAAAAATGAGATTTACAATTTCATCATCAGTTTGTTTAATCATTTTTTTACCCGATATATGACTATACGCATCAGCAATTTTGGCATACAGCAAACGCATAAAATCATAGACTTCTGTAATAGTTCCTACCGTAGAACGCGGATTTTTGGAAACTGTTTTTTGCTCAATAGAAATAACAGGACTTAAACCGTTTATTTTATCTACCTCAGGGCGGCGTATATTGCCCATCATATTCTTGGCAAACATAGAAAAGGCTTCCATATAACGGCGTTGCCCTTCAGCATAAATAGTGTCGAAAGCAAGAGAACTTTTACCAGAACCGCTTACTCCTGTTATTACGACTAACTGACCTCTGGGAATAGAAAGAGTTATATTTTTGAGATTATGTTCTTTCGCACCAAAAATTTCAAGGTTATCCATAGCGTTTTATTTTATCTAAATCAAAAAAGCATAAAATGCGTTCAAAAATACGAAAGTTAAATACTTAGTTGTATTACAGTGTGGTATTTATCTCATAAATATATTATGAAGCCTGTTTTTTTATATACACAGCTATGTTTGAATAGAAAAAAATGTTATGTTTGCTCATTATAAGTTTATATCAGATATAATATGAGATACATAACTTTCATTCTGCTGTTACTTATGATGTACTATGGTACAATAAATGCACAGTCTTTTACAGCAGAATCTGGAGACATATACTCCACAGATGACCCATTAAAGTATAATTGTAGTGTTACTGTACTTTCAGGAGTACTAAAAAAAACCGATAGAGTAGATTTTTATGCTCCGAAAGGTACAAAATTTACCGCAACTATATTAGAAATGACACAAGACTATCAACCTGTAAATGAAATAAAATCAGGACAGTTTGGTAATATTGTAGTTAAGTTTTCACAAAGTTTTTCAGGATTAAAAGATTATCCTACTTACAAAAGTAAAATTCTGCCTGCGGGTAGTAGTGGAGATAATACAGTAGTTACCAATACAGAAAATAACACAACTGTACCTCATTTCATCACAATGTTAAATGGAAAAGAATGGAAAGGTAAAATTACCTATAAAGGGGCTTTATTAGGTAGAAACGGTTTCAAACCGCTAAACATCAATAAACCTTGCATGCAGATTCAATTTGCCAGTATAAACTCCCCTGATGACAGAACCTTGACCATACAAATATTCTATCCCAAAGAAAGTCCTGCTAAATATACTGCCAAAGATATGGAAGTGCTTTTTATCGGTTCTGAAACAGGAACAAAAGAAAACATACTTACATTTGGCTTTGTAAATGGTAAGAGTATGCCGAATTTTACTATGGAAGTTAAAGAATGGAAAAACATAGGAAATAATAGAGCTAAAATATCGGGCGAGATTACAGGAGAATTGCCTGAAACAGTTATTTTAGGAAAATCTGACCGTAAAGTAACTTTTACAAATGGTAAATTTAAAGACGTAGAAGTAGAAATTATAAGCGAATAAGTAAAGTTTCAGAGTTTAGCTACACTCACCAACCAAGTTCGCTAACTTTACATAGCTTCATTTAATGATTACGTATGGTTTTATCTGCCGTAGAAATATTTCTCTGTATTTTTGTTTTATGAAAACTATTGTAATTACAGGCGCTAGCAGGGGAATAGGCAGAGAAGTATGTATAAAATTTGCTGAACAAGGACATAAAGTACTAGCCATCAGCCGAAATACAGAACCACTCATAAAATTGCAAACAACTTCTTATTACAATCTTGTTCCCATAGAATTGGACATCAGTAATTTACCTCAAAATTGGATACACAAAATTACTGAACATGCACCTAAAATAGATTTTTTGCTTAATAACGCCGCTGTGCTTATCAACAAACCATTTGTAGAAACTACGCTACAAGATTGGAAACATATATTTCAAGTTAATTTGTTCAGTGTTGTACAGTTAATACAAGGTCTTTTACCTTATTTTTCAAAACCTACACATATTGTTAATATAAGCAGTATGGGAGGATTTCAAGGTAGTGCTAAATTCAAAGGTTTATCTGCATATAGTGCTTCAAAAGCCGCAATAGCAAACCTTACAGAGTGCCTTGCTGAGGAATTTAAGTATGACCGTATTTACTGTAATGCATTAGCTTTGGGTGCAGTTCAGACAGAAATGTTACAAGAAGCCTTTCCTGATTATACTGCTCCTGTAAATCCAGTTACTATGGCTGATTTTATTGTAAATTTTATACAGCATGGCTTTGAAGTGATGAACGGTAAAATTATTCCCGTATCTATCTCTACCCCATAAAACTGTTACAAAAATTATTTTCGTAGATATGCACATGTTGCGTTCATGGTACATATACAAACGCCCACGCTGGATGCGTTGGGAATTTATGCCTACATGGCTATTTTATATCCCACTTTCTCCTATGTTTTTATATCTAATGATACGTGGCAGACATCCTGCATGGTTTACTGCGGTTAATCCGAAGTGGTATCTGGGTGGTTTTGTTGGCGAACCCAAAATAGAAATTCAGGAAACTTTTCAAGACAATGAAAATTTGTTTCCCAAAACTTTGTTTCTGCCTAAAAAAACTACATTAGAGCAAGCTATACCCATGATTCATGAATTTATGCAAAAATACAAATTACAGTATCCTGTTATGTTCAAACCTAATGTAGGCGAAAAAGGAAACGGTATTATTAAGATAAAAGAACCTTCACAATGGCAAAAAATACTTAAACAACCTTTACAAGCCGATTTTTTGGTACAAGAGTTTATTGATTTACCTTGTGAACTCGGTGTTTTTGTTATCCGAAATCCTGAAACGCAAAAGCCTTATATTTTTTCTATAACTCACAAAACTATTCTTTTTGTTATAGGTGATGGCAAACATACCCTCAGAGAACTTATTGAAATACACCCTCGCGCACGGTTGATGCGCAAATTTTTCTTTGATAAACATACTGAAAAACTGAACAACATTATTCCTGAAAATGAAATCTACGAAATAGGAGATTTGGGTAATCACTGTAAAGGCGCTCTCTTTGAAGACGGAAACCAATACAATACCCCTGCCTTGTACGACTTTGTCTGTGCCGTATGCGAAAAAAATCCTCATTTTCATTACGGCAGAATTGATATAAAAATGGATAGCTTAACACACCCCACAAAATTCAAACTCATTGAAGTAAATGGCACAACTTCCGAGTCTACTAATATGTATGACCCAAAATATACGCTGTTAGATGCTTATAGAATCAGTTTTAAGCACTGGAAGGCACAAGCAGATATTGCAAGGTACAATATCAAAAATGGTATTCGCCCAATGCCTTTCTTTAAAACCCTCAAACTTATCTTTCAGCACTTGTAAATCTTTTCTCTGCATTTATTTCTATATTTGCAGCCCTAATCTATGTTTAATCCCAAAGAAATTGACGCTTTTTGGCAAGCCGAATGGGCAAAAAATAATTATGCTTATTTTCATGCACAGGACAATATCAATCGCCCTAAATTTTATATTTTAGACATGTTCCCTTTTCCATCAGGAAGCGGATTGCACGTAGGACACCCATTAGGATATATTGCTACAGATATTATTGCCCGATATAAAAAACTTCGCGGCTATAATGTACTTCACCCTATGGGCTGGGACGCTTTCGGATTACCTGCAGAACAATATGCCATAGAAACAGGTATTCACCCTGCTATAAGTACTCAGAAAAACATTGAAACCTATAAATGTCAGCTTAACCGCATTGGATTAGGATATGACTGGCAACGCGAAATCAATACCACAGACCCACAATACTACAAATGGACACAATGGATATTCCTCAAAATTTACAACAGTTGGTTTGATGAACGCATACAAAAAGCTCGCCCCATTGAAACGCTGATTGAAGAAGTAGAAAAGCACGGAAATAAAAATATTCCTCAATCTCATGCAGAATTTGGCATATTTGACGCATATATGTGGGATAAATTTTCTGAAAAAGAAAAACACGCATTTTTAAGCTCACAGCGTTTAGCCTATCTAGCCGATATTGAAGTAAATTGGTGTTCTGCATTAGGAACGGTATTAGCTAATGAAGAAGTAAAAGATGGACTCTCTGAACGCGGAGGACACCCCGTAGAACGTATCCCTATGAAACAGTGGGTTATGCGTATTACAGCGTACAGTTCGCGCTTACTCGAAGACCTTAAAGATTTAGACTGGCCAGAGTCTATCAAAGAAATGCAACGCAACTGGATTGGACAAAGTAAAGGCGCAGAAATTGCCTTCCCAGTTGCAGAAAACCCTCATTTAAGCATTAAAATATTTACTACTCGGGCAGATACTGTATGCGGTGCTACATTTATGATACTTGCCCCTGAACATGAGTTAGTAGCTAAAATTACTACTCCTGAACAAAAAAATGCCGTAGAACAATACGTACACCAATCTAAAAATAAACCTGAAAGAGAACGAATTGCTAATAAAACTAAAACAGGCGTATTCACAGGTGCTTATGCTATTAATCCCATAAACAAAGCCAAAATACCCGTTTATATTGCGGATTATGTGATTGCAGGTTATGGTACTGGTGCTATCATGTGTGTACCTGCCCATGACGAACGCGATTATGAATTTGCTAAAATTTACAATTTACCTATTATTCCTGTACTCACTGATGGTGATAAGTCCGCAGAAGAGTCCCAAAAAATGCTTGAAAAACATGCCTACAACGGATTAGATGGAAAAGTTATTAACTCTATTCCTGAAATTAACGGACTAAACTCTGCACAGGCAGAAAATAAAATTATTGAAATAGTTACGCAAATGGGTATAGGTAAAGGCGTAATTAACTATAAACTTCGTGACTGGCTATTCAGCCGTCAGAGATATTGGGGAGAACCCTTCCCGATTGTTTACAAAAATGGCTTACCTTATCCTGTTGATGAAAAAGAATTACCTGTTATTTTACCTGAACTTTCAGACTATAAGCCCACAGGTACTCCTGAACCTCCACTCTCAAAAGCTAAAAACTGGGTGCATCTACCTGACGGTAGCACACGCGAAACGAATACTATGCCCAACTGGGCAGGTTCTTGCTGGTATTTTTTACGCTACATTGACCCCAATAACCCCAATCAATTAGTCTCTCCTGATAAAGAAAAATACTGGATGAACGTAGACCTTTACGTAGGTGGTGCAGAACACGCGGTTTTACATCTTTTATATGCTCGTTTTTGGCATAAGGTATTATATGATTTAGGCTATGTGTCTCATAAAGAACCTTTCCAAAAACTTATCAATCAAGGTATGATTTTGGGC
>CALIZB010000099.1 GCA_938028625.1 uncultured Bacteroidia bacterium
CTTTCCGTAAGGCACATTGAACTCGCCTTTTGAGTTGAGGCGAAAAAGTCCATTGAAGCAAGTTTTATTCAAAAATATAAATTGTGCGGCTCTTGAAATCCAGTTGTCAGAGAGTTTTTTATAGTTTATTTCAAAACGTTGCAGATTGAAATGTTTGCGTACTGCCAAAAACAAATCATTGCGTTTTTCTTGTTCGGTTTGGTCGTAGTCTTTTTGGTACTGTTCCAAAAAGTCAAGCAAATCGTTAGGGCGTTGTTGAATGACCTGGTAGGTCAGAATTAAATCTTTGTTGAGGTCTGACAAATAAGCATTTTCAATTTTATAGCGTTGCGAAAGGGCAAAAAACAAAGCACCGCCACCCAAAAAAGGCTCAACATAGTTTTTAATAGTGCCTTTTCTAAGTTCGCTGGGGTAGTAGTTTTCAAATTGTTCTAAAAGTTGGTTTTTACCACCTACCCACTTTATAAATGGTCTTGCTTTTGTCACACCTTTTATTTTTTGTGGCGCTATGTTTTTTTGTCTCTAAAATATTACTTGCGCAGGTTCAGTTTGCTGATAATAGCGCGATAGCGTTCTATATCTACTTTTTGAAGATAATCTAAAAGACTTTTACGTTTTCCAACAAGTTTTTTTAAGGCAAGTTCAGTAGACTTGTCTTTTTTAGCATTTTTGAGGTGCTGTGTAAGATGATTGATACGATAAGTAAAAATCGCAATCTGAGCTTCGGGAGAACCTGTATTGGTAGCAGAACCGCTGTAAGTAGCAATAATTTCAGCTTTTTTTTCTTTGTTTAAGTACATACTTTACGACACATTTAAACGGGTTGCAAAGGTAAACGCTTTATCTGAAAAGTACAAGTAAACTTTAATAAAAACTGCAAAAAAACAAAAAGACCTGCATTGAACAGGTCTTTGGATAAAAGAAAGATACTTTTTTTCTATTAAATGGAGTCATAGTTAAGCTGAACATTAGACCAATTTACAACTTCCCACCAAGCATTTACATATTCTGCTCTGCGGTTTTGATATTTAAGGTAGTATGCATGTTCCCATACATCAAGTACAAGGATAGGAGTAACGCCCCATTGGGTAAGTTGCTGATGTTTTTCAGATTGTAAAACTACCAGTTTATCATCTATTTTTCTGTGTGCGAGTATGCCCCAGCCGCTACCTTCTACGGCATTAGCCGCTGCGGTAAACAGTGCCTTGAAGTTTTTGAAACTACCAAAATCTTTATTTATTTTATCAGCAAGGCTACCTGTGGGTTCTCCGCCCCCGCCGTTACCTGAGGGTGCCATGTTATTCCAGAATATACAATGCAAAAGATGTCCTGAACCATGAAAGGCAACTTCTTTCATCAATGCTTTTACAGAACTGAAATCACCATTTTGTATAGCTGCTGCTAATTTTTCTTCTGCGGCATTTAAGCCACTTACATAAGCCTTATGATGAATATCATGATGCAAACGCATGGTTTGCTCGTCAATGTAAGGCTCTAACGCATTATATGCGTATGGCAAAGGTGGAAGTTCGTGTGCCATTTTTCTTATTGAATAAATTGTTTTACTTAAATTGAATTTGTTGAGCAAAGTTATAGGTCATTTCTGAAATATCAAAATTTTTGTATAAAATTAGTCATAATTTAAGACTTCCGATTTGCGTGAGGCATGCGTAGGGTGTGCATCAGCACAGTGCGAAACAAAGTGAAGCACCGAAGCGCAGCGCAGCACGAAGCACGCCGACCTTGCACGCATGAGCACCAGCGAAACGCCGTGCAAGGACACGCCCAAGAAATTAAAAACTTTATTTTTTTACAAACTGCAAAAGCAACGAACTTACAGATAAATGTGTTATCTTTGGCAATGAAAATTGGGATTGTTTGCTACCCTACTTATGGAGGTAGCGGAGTAGTAGCCACAGAATTAGGTAAAGCCCTTGCAGAAAAAGGACATGAAGTTCATTTTATTACATACAGCAGACCTGTGCGTTTGGAAGATTTTTTTTCTACCAACATTTATTATCATGAGGTAAACGTAAATGCCTATCCACTTTTTGAGTACAAACCCTATGAAACAGCCCTCGCCAGCATGATTGTAGATGTGGTACGTTACCAGAAATTAGATATTTTGCATGTACATTATGCTATTCCGCATGCGGCATGTGCTTTTATGGCACAGCAAATTCTCAAAAGTATGGGAATATCTATCCCATTTGTAACTACTTTGCATGGTACAGATATTACTATTGTAGGAAGAGACGCTTCCGTAGAACCCGTAATCACATTCAGTATTTTGCAGTCGGATGCCGTTTCTGCAGTTTCTAACTCTCTAAAACAAGATACCTACAACAACTTTCCTAATATAAAAAATAAACCTATTGAAGTTATTTACAACTTTGTAGATACCCAGCGGTTTTACAGAAAAAAATTAGACCATTTCAAAAAAGCCATATCACCAAACAATGAACCTATTATCTGCCACTCTTCTAATTTCAGAAAAGTAAAGAACGTAGACGATGTTATCCGTGCTTTTGACCTTATTCGTAAAGAGATACCTGCCAAATTATTGCTTATAGGTGATGGTCCTGAAAGAACCAATACAGAACATTTATGCAGGGAACTCGGTAACTGCGGAGATATTCGTTTTTTGGGCAAACAAGACGCTATTGAAGATATTTTATCTATCAGTGATGTGTTTATGTTGCCATCTAGTGCAGAAAGTTTTGGACTTGCGGCCTTGGAAGCTATGGCATGCGGTGTTCCCGTAGTTGCTACACGGGTAGGTGGACTGCCCGAATTAGTAACACATGGCGAAACAGGATTTCTTGCGAAAGAACATGATATTCAAGGATTAGCAAAAAGTACACTTGAAATTCTTGAAAGTCCGCAAATTCATCAAAAATTCAGAGAAAATGCCTATAATACAGCTATGAAATTTGAAAAATCAAAAATTGTATTACAGTATGAAGATTTTTATGAAAGAGTACTTGAAAAAGCAGTTTATTAAGCAAACCAACGTAGTACAAAAAACAATAGCATAGAAAGTAACATACACACAGGTAAGGTTAATATCCAAGCAAGTGCAATTTTTTTGATAGTACCCCCTTGTAAGTTCTTTTTACCCCCTTGTGCCGCCATTGTTCCTGCCACAGATGAAGAGAGTACATGGGTAGTACTTACAGGCAAACCTGCCCCACTAGATAATCCAATTGTACTTGATGCCACAATACCTGATACCAAACCTTGTGCATACGTCATACCTGATTTACCTATTTTTTCGCCTACTGTAACCACTACACGTTTCCAGCCTATCATAGTTCCGATACCTATACACAATGAAATCATGATAACTACCCAAGAAGGAACATAATCTGTATAAGCACTAATTTGTTTAGAGCCTTCTTTAAGTACGCTTGCTTCACCTGTAAAATTTTCTTTCGCTGTTTTGTTGTAACTAATTTTTTTGATGCTTTTATTCAACTGATAAATACTCCCGCGAACTTTGACACGGTCTTTGGCAGAAAGTTCATTATCCTGTGCAAGACACTCAAAGCATTTTGCTTTAAAGGCAGTTAAATTAGCTTGTAATTTTTGTGACTCTGCTTTGAGATATAAATCATTCGTATTCTGTTCAATAGTATTTGCGGCTCTTTCCATAGTAATAATAACAGGTTTTATGTCTGTAAAATTTTTGGAAGTGTCTAATGCGTAATACCCAGGTAAAGCCGCAATAAGAATTATCATTACTAAGCCAACCCCTTTTTGCCCGTCATTCTGACCATGAAAAAAACTGATTCCCATGCAGGTTAAGGTCATTAGCCCCCGAATAACAAAATGTGGCTTTTCATCAGGATTGTGAGGAGTGTGTAGTTTTGGATTTTTGAACAGTATTTTAGAAATAATAAGTAAAAAACTGCCCATAGCAAAACCAAAAAGTGGAGAGATAAGTAAAGAAAGCCCTACATCTTGTGCTTTACCCCAGTTTACCCCATCACCAAATTCATGACCAGGCAGGAGTGAAATAGCTAAGCCTGTACCTAAAATAGAACCTATAAGTGTGTGCGAACTGGAAGCAGGAATACCGAAATACCACGTGCTAAAATTCCATATAATAGCACTTAACATCATGGAAACCACCATAAGCAGAGTTTGTGTCTGCGTTTGATTTTGAATAGCTTCCATTGGTAAAAGTGCTACTATTCCCATTGCTACGCTGATGCCTCCTACAAATACTCCCAACATATTAAAAATGCCTGAAATTGCCACAGCAGGCATCGGTTTAAGAGAATTTGTATAAATAACCGTAGCTACCGCATTTGCCGTATCATGAAACCCATTGATAAATTCAAAAAGACAAGCACAGAAAATAGCAAGTATTAAAAGGGCAAGTAAGCCCGCAGACAATCCAAGCATAGTGCAAAGGTCTTGAATTGTAGTATTCCTTGTGTTAAGAGAATGTTAATATTTCTGAATTAGAATTTGATAATCTGGCGTTTGATTATTCATTTACTCCGAAGTAATAAGCACTTTTTTATCTTTGGTATGAATGTATGTGAGTTTTCCATTTTTAAGCGGTTTAGGTTTGAGTACACTTTTATCTGTATACATTTTGGTAAAAGCATTCCATTTTTCGCGCTCAAAGGCATACCATGTTCCTTTATGATAGATAAGTTTCACGTTTCTTGGAGCATTGTTTGGGCGATTATACATTTTGTCTTCGGTCAGGGAGAAAAATATGGCATTAGGCTGACTTGGACAGCGAGTTTTATCTGAAGCTACAATAATAGCCGCTTCTATGGGCAAATTAAGTTCTTCTTTTAACCTTGCACAATATTTGTCTATAGGGGTAAGCCACATCACAATATTGTCATCAAATTCTTTGTCCCTGAGGTTTTTTATCCAGAGGATAAAATCAATATCAGAGGGTTTGGTGTGGTCTTTGCCGCGAGCTACTCCCTGTGCAAAAGAACCTACAATACCATAGTCAACAACTCTGTGTTCTAATTTTATTTCTTTGGCATACTCTTGCAAAATGGAAAGTGCTTTTTCTCGCCAAGTGAGGTCTGTATTAAGCACATCTAGGTATGACTGTGCCTGTACAATAAATATAGCACACAAAAATACACACAGAGAAGCAAGCAGTTTCATATAGTAGCACAAAAGTAATGTTTTATTTATGAAAAACAAACATACTTCAAATTCTTGCAATTTTATTCATGCTGTCTAAAAGATATAACAGCGAAATAGCGGCTTCATATCCTTTATTTGCACGGGCTAATGCCTGAGCTTCGTTTAAGGTAGTTACCATACCATACGTAATAGGAATATGATTTTGCAGAGATAAATCCATAAGTTTTTGGGCTACCGCATGATTGATGTATTCGTCATGATTAGTTTCTCCTTTAATTACGCAACCAAGAGCTACTACACCCGAAACAGGAATATAACTTGCCTTTATAATATGGCTGACCATTAACGGTACTTCATACGCACCAGGTACACAAGAGATTATCAGTTTTTTTTCTGAAATTCCATATTCTGCAAAAGCTTTTTTAGCTCCTTCCAAAAGTTTTTCAGTTACGTGTGAGTTCCATTCACTATACACAATCCCAAAATATCGCTGTTCTAATTCAGGAATTTTGAATATTTTTTTATCAAAAGAGTGTGTAGCCATATCATTAAGATTTTTTCTTAAATCCTTCTTTACCTACAATGCTGTCTATTTTATCTTGTAATTTAGTAAGTGCTTCGGGACCTTTTACCCTGTTTTTTATGGCTTTTGTTTTTTCTTTACCGTCTGTTTTATCTATAAATTTAATACTTGTAAACACGGCTACGGCATCTGCCATACTAGGGTCATCATATTCGTTTTCTAAACTCATATAATTTGCTTCCTGAAAGGCTTTAAGCAGTTCCTGCACCTTACTCTTACTAATTTTTTTCTGAAAGTTCCCTATATCTTGTACATTGCGTTTTCCTTCATAGTCTACCGTACCATCTCCGTAGATAGTCATTTTGTAAGCAGGACAAAAGCCGCGGCAACTTTCCCGCTCAATAGTTATAACAAGCGTATTTTTTTTAAGTTTTTTTACTTCTTGTCCGCAGGCATCTAAAATACTTACGCACATTAGCAGAGAAAAGATACATAAGGTTAATTTCATACGGCTAAAATACAAACTTATACCTGTTACACAAAAAAAATTTAACTTTGCTTGCCAAATGATAGATAAACAACTCACAGAAATAGATAAAGAAATTAAAAGCTATCAGAAAAATGAGAATATCATACTGGTTGCGGTTTCTAAATTTCAATCTATTGAAAAAATACAAGAAGCCTATAACGCAGGACACAGACATTTTGGAGAAAATTACGTCCAAGAACTGGCAGAAAAGTATGAGCAACTACCCAAAGATATTCAATGGCATTGTATAGGTGCTTTACAAACTAATAAAGTAAAATACATTGCTCCGTTTGTGTATCTTATTCACACATTAGACAGAAAATCTCTTTGTGATGAAATACAAAAACAAGGTAAAAAACATAACCGAGTAATTAACTGTTTAATTCAGGTAGCTATATCTCCCGAAGAAAGTAAAATAGGCGGTTGTACATTTGAAGAATTTGAAAATTTATATGAATATACTTTGCAACAACCTAATATAAAAGTACTTGGTTTAATGGGAATGGCTTCCTTCACTCAAAATGAAGATATTATTCGTGGTGAATTTAGAAGTTTAGCAGATTTATATCGTAAGCACCCTGAATTTTCTATACTTTCTATGGGCATGTCCTCGGATTATATTATAGCTTTGCAGGAAGGTTCAAATATGATACGTATAGGCACAAAAATTTTTGGAGAAAGAATATGAAGTTAAAAAGAGAATATCTTACAGTATTAGGACTTTGTGGAATTAGTATAGGACTAACGACCTCAGTGGCTTTGATTAGTATTAGTGTAGGTGTTTTAGTAGCTTCGGTATGGATTAGCAAAAACTGGAAAACCTATCTACAAAATTTTATGCGTTCCCCTTTGGCAATAGCATTTGCTTTTTTGCTAGTACTGCATTTTATCTCGTATTTTTATACAGAAAATATTCCCGAATTACTTAAAGAAATACGCATTAAATTACCTTTATTTTTGTTACCTTTTACCTTGATAAATTTACCCCCTTTAACTGATAAACAAAAGTATTTAGTATGGGTATTATTTGTGTTAGCGGTAAGTTTTACGGGGGCGTGTACATTAGTCAATTATTTAATACACTATAAAGAAATTACTGCTAATATCATTCATTCCAAAGAAGTACCTATAAAACCGCACATGTCGCACATTTATTACAGTATGATAGCGGCTTTTGCTGTGTGGGCAGGCGTATACGCGTATAAACTACCTATTATTTTATGGAAGCCGATAGAAAAAAAGATTTTACTCGGATTAAGTATATTTTTAGGGATATGTTTGCATATTTTTACAGCCCGAACAGGATTAGTTGCTTTTTACGCGTCTTTTTTTGTGTATATTGTACATTTCATTATTACGAAAAAAGAGTATAAAATAGGCTTAATCTTATTATTATCATTACTTACAGTTCCTGCTTTAAGCGCTTTTTTTCTCAAAGGTTTTCAAGATAGAATTGTAAACACGTATATTGACCTTCGCAAGTACAATCAAGGGCAGGATATAAGTTATAGGTCTATTTCTTTGCGATTAGCGGCTTGGCAAACAGCCTGGCATATCATAGAACGTAATATTTGGATAGGTGTAGGCATAGGCGATAGCGAAGACGAAATGAGAAAACAATATCCCAAAGAAAACTTTAAAGTGCATTACAAAGAGTCTTTATTAGTCAATACGCATAATCAATTTTTAGAATTTACGTTAGGTTTTGGTATATTAGGTGGCTTAACATTGTTTTTTATTACAGTTTATCCTCTTTTTTATTCAGAATACCGCAAAAATCTTGTTTTCATGTTATTTTGGACGGTTTGTTTTATGAGCATGCTTACCGAAGCTATTTTAGAAAGACAAATTGGTGTTACTTTTATGACGTTTTTTACTTTTTATACTTTGTACAGCGTATCCTATAAAACAGATTAAATGGGAAAAAAATCTTAAATAATTTTGTCTAAATACATTTTTTAGTATTTTTCGGTTCATGTTTTACAGAAAAATAAATAGTGAAATAGTAAAAAATATTCTTTCTACCTCTAAACTGAAAAAAATAACTATTGCAAAACCTAAATTATCTCAAACTATTCTTTTTACCATTGGTTACGAAGGAATTTCATTAGAAACCTATTTAAATCGTTTAATTGAAAATGATGTAAAATTACTTGTAGATGTGCGAAGCAATCCATTAAGTATGAAATATGGTTTTAGCAAAAACACCTTAAATAAATACTGTCAAAGCATAGGAATAGAATATGAACACATTCCCGACCCGAAGTGGGTATACAATCACAAGAGAGAAAACATCTTTCCACTTAAAAAGACTATGATATTTTGTTTGAAAATTATAAGAAAAACACACTTCCTTATACTATATCTCAACGAACCCATATACTTAATCTGTTAGAAAAATATAAACGCATTGCTCTAACTTGCTTTGAAGCTAATATCTGTCAATGTCATCGCAAACACTTGGCAGAGGCTATACAAAAACTTCCTGAATTTAAGTATGAAGTAAAACACATTTGAAATAAAATATGGCATTAACAAAAGTTCTTATTACAGTAAAAACATACCCTGCTTTATCTGCTAAATATGATGAAAAACACCTTGTTTTAGCAAAATATCATGAAAATATATCTAACCATGTAACTCGTGTAACAAAAACTTCCTAAATAATAAAAACAAACTATATTTGCAAGATAAATGATAGTTCCAAAAAATATTATTACAATGCTTCTCTTGCTGTGGGTGTATTTTGCATCTGCACAGCATCACCACCATAGTAAAGATAGTACAAAAACGGCTAATGAATATATGCACCAAAATTCAATAGAGGAACTTATTAAACGATTTGAGTCTCCTGAAAGAGATGCTTATCAAAAGCCTGAAAAAGTACTTGAATATCTTGGTAATATCAAAGGTAAAAAAATAATGGATATTGGAGCAGGTACAGGATATTTCTCTGTAAAACTTGCACAAAAAGGCGCTTTTGTAATCGCCGCTGATGTAAATGAACAATTTCAAGAATACTTAAAAAAACGTATCCAAGACCAAAAAATTAAAAATATAGAACTTCGTAAAATTCCTTATGATAGTCCTAATCTCTCCAATCAAGAGGTAGATATGGTATTTTTAGTAAATACGTATCATCATATAGAAAATAGAGTAGACTACTTTGCAAAAGTAAAAACAGGGTTAAAAAAAGAGGGTTCTTTGGTAATTATAGATTTTTTCAAAGTTAAAGAAATACCTGTGGGACCTCCCATAGAACACAAGCTATCCATAGACGAAGTAATTACAGAACTTAAAAAAGCAGGGTATACTACTTTTGAAATCAATGTTGATAGGTTACCTTATCAATACATTATTAAGGCTAAATAGAATTTTTGCAAGTATTTAACTTTGCATTATGGATTCTATTTCTTCCACTTCTAATGGAATATTAGCCATTAAATCTATATTTCCTTGTTCTGTTATGAGAATATTGTTTTCTAAACGAATACCCAAACCTTCCTCAGGAATATAGATACCAGGTTCGCAGGTGTACACGTATCCTGCTTGCATGGGTAAATATTTGTTATTCACATCATGTACATCTAATCCTAAATGGTGAGAAGTGCCGTGCATAAAGTATTTTTTGTAAGCAGGATATTTTGGATTTTGATGTTTTACCTCATCAGTAGAAAGCAAACCCAGTTTAAGTAATTCTTCGGTCATTATTTCACCTACTTGTTCATGATATTTATCAATTGTGTTGCCGACTTTAAGAAGTTCTTTGGCTTGTTTCATTACAGATAAAACCGCATTATAGACATCTTTTTGTCTTTTAGTAAATTTGCCGCTTACGGGCAGACAGCGGGTTAAATCCGCATTATAATTGGCATAGCATGCGCCAAAGTCCATTAAAATAACTTCGCCATCTTTACAAACTTGATTATTAGCAATATAATGCAGTACACAAGCATTTTTACCTGATGCAATGATAGGGTCATAGGCATGTCCTGTGGCGCGGTTACGAATAAATTCATGAATAATTTCTGCTTCAATTTCATACTCCGTAACTCCAGGTTTGATAAATTTCATAACCCTGCGAAAGGCTTTTTCTGTAATTTCAATTGCTTTTTTTATAGCTTCAACTTCGTGCGGACTTTTGACCATGCGCAAACGATTGAGTATAGGCGCGCTACGCTTGTATGTGTGCGCAGGATACAAATTTCTTATTTTCTCTGCAAAATAATGCGTTTTTGTGATAGTTCTAGCGCTATCTCGGTCATGTTCGTTAAAATCCCAGTATACATTTTCACATAAATGTAACATAGAATATAAAAACGTATCTAACTGCTCAGTCCACTGGATATTGGCAATTCCTGATGCTTCTCTTGCTTCGTCTTGGGTATATTTATGTCCTTCCCAAATTTCAATTTCTTTATTAGTTTTACGTAAAAATAACACTTCTCTCAAATCGGGATTAGGGTGGTCAGGATACAAAATAAGTACAGTTTCTTCTTGGTCTATACCTGTAAGATAATACAAATTGCTGTTTTGTTTAAAGGAATAAGTAGCATCAGCATTTTTTAAGAACAGTTCATTTGCCATAAAAATAGCCATACTATTCGGTGCAAGCTCTTGACAAAAACGTTCTCTATTCTCTATAAACAATGATTTTGGTAAAGGTTCATATTTTTTCATAGCGTAAAAATAGTACTAAAAGGAACAAACTCAAATTTTTTATTATGCACACTGTTTTGAATTTTGAATGAAAGTTAATTTTTTTGATGTAATTACAGCTAATATAACTCTTATTATCATATTTTCAATGAAGTCTGAAAGTTAATTTTTTGGTTTCTTGCACTGCTGTGAGGGTTGCATTTTTTATATCTTGCAAGCGCTATGCAATACTTTGTAGATAAAGACATTACTCAAGCCCATACCTTAGATACCTTTTTTTATCGTAGTACAGAAGAGTTTGAACGCTCCAAAGATAAAATTTTTGCCCGTACGTGGCAATTTGTAGAAGATACGGATAATATCAGCACGGCAGAGCAAGTTTTACCTTTTACGTTATTAGAGGGCTTTTTAGATGAACCCTTACTTTTTACACGAGATAATCAAGATGTTTTACATTGTTTAGCTAATGTATGCACACACAGAGGTAATAAATTAGTAGAAGGTTGTACAAATACACGACAACTACGTTGTAAATATCATGGTAGAAAGTTTGATTTAACAGGTAAAATGCTTTCTATGCCCGAATTTGAAGGCGCAAAGAATTTTCCTGCCGAAAAAGATAACCTTACAAAAGTGAATTTTTATCAATGGGCAAAGTTGCTATTCGTTAGTATCAATCCGATTGCACCGATAGAACATTTTATTGGTGAGATGCAAAAACGTTTATCTTGGTTACCTTTACATGAATTTTACTATGAACCTGCACGTAAGAGAGAATATTTAGTGAAAGCACACTGGGCTTTATATTGTGAAAATTATCTAGAAGGTTTTCATATTCCTTATGTACATCCTACATTAAGCGAAGTATTAGATTATGGGAATTATGTCACAGAAATTTATCAATACAGTAATTTGCAGTTAGGTATTGCGAAAGATGGCGAGGATTATTTTGATTTACCTTCAAGTTCAGTAGATTATGGCAAAAAAATAGCGGCATATTATTATTGGGTATTTCCTAATTTAATGTTCAATTTTTATCCATGGGGACTTTCTATAAATGTTGTCAAACCAATTACACCTAATCTCACCAAAGTAGTATTTTTACCATATATCTATGACGTAAGCAAACTTTCACAAGGTGCAGGTGCAGATTTAGACCGTGTAGAACGTGAAGATGAAGCCATAGTGGTACAAGTGCAAAAAGGGGTAGTTTCAAGATTGTACAAAGGCGGTAGGTACTCTCCCAAAAGAGAACAAGGCACCCATCATTTTCATCAATGTATTGCTAAGTTTATGAATAGGTAAATTAGAGAAGTTCTGTTATACTTTAAATATCTTGACCATTCTCATAAAACGTTTTTCTTTATCCTGAAAAATAACCATGTACATATTTGAAGGTAACCAAGAAACATCTATACGAAAAGGTTCAAAAGTGGGCTGAATTATAGCCGTAAAGTGTGTTTTACCTGTATTATCTATAATTTGTATATTGCTTTGGATAGATACATTTTTAATAAAAATCTCATCACTGCACGGGTTAGGATACACAGCGATACGATTCTGAAGTAGAATATTCGTGATATTACTTTGGGTATTAACATGAATTACTCCAATAGCATCTAAATCAAAGCCACCTGTGGCAAATGCCGTAGGATAAGGGTCGTTGATGGGGTTATTTTGTACGTCATAAGTTGCATAAGTAGGATTTATGCTACCTACAACATCAATAATTTTTATATACCGAATGTTGTTTTTATCTAATAATGGATTATCAGGAATTTCTGCAAGGTCAAAGGGAGTACCATACAGCACACGATATTTACCTGCAAGATTATGAATTTTAGTAGGGTCTCCTGTATTATCAAATGGTCCTATTTGAGTAGTGGTTTGGGTATTAGAATACGCGGGAAAACGAAAATAATTTATACCATCTGAACTCACTTCTACTATGGCAAGTTCTAAAAATGTATCATTAAAAGCATTTTCAAATACAGCAAAGTCAAATCCTGGACCGTCTTTTATAGGTAAATCAAAGGATAATACAGCACTACCTCTATCGCCAAGACTAACTACTTTATTATCAGCTTTACCAAGCGCGAAACTATCCTTTCCAAAAGTTACTGTACCTAACGCCGTATTTGAAATATCTACGTACCCGCGCGTAACCGTACATTGTGTAGCCCATGCGATAAATATGCTACTATCCTTATGAATAGCCGTTGTACCTGTTGTACCTACTCCGCCTGGAAACTGTGCAAAACCTGAAAAATGAAACAACAGAAAGAGGATTAAGATTTGTATCTTTTTCATAATTTTATAGAATAGAACAAGGTTTTTTATTTTCGTCTAATGCAACAAAAGTGAATGTACCTGATATAGCTTTATGCCGTTCATCAGAGTACATATCTTCAACAAAAATGTCTACTTTTACATCAAGGCTAGTTGTACCTATCTTAATAATTTTACCGATAAGTTCTATAATTGTTCCTGCGGGAATAGGTTTTTTGAAGTCAATACGGTCAGAAGATACAGTAACCACTACTTTTCTTGTAAAACGAGTAGCTGTAATAAAAGCTACTTCGTCCATAAATTGCATAGCTGTACCACCAAATAGAGTATCATAATGATTAGTGGTATTTGGGAATACTGCTTTGAAAATTCTCGTTTCAGATTGTTTAATTTTTTCTTGGATATCTGCTGTCATAAGTTTTTATGTTGGTTTTTAACAAGTTCTTGGGTGAGATTAAGCAAAGTAAAAAACCAACATATTCAACAGAATACGCTTTCTTCACTTTGACTAAAAGCCACCCGCGAACTTTTAGCCAAAACGCTATTAGGCAAGTGTCTGACTACGTAGCTAATGCTACTCACAGTTGCGCGACAGTTCTTGATTTGCACAAGATTCCTTTTTAAGTTTGATAAATACTTACCAAACACCTAATAACGTATGGTTATGCAAAAGTATAAAAAAGATGCAGGAAAACAAAAATTAGATAGTTTATTTCCTTCGGAGCAAATACAAATGTGCAGGGGGAATATTCCAAAAATGAAAGTCTTTTTTTGCTATGTGAAAGTAGTTTTTGAATAGATTTTCTAATCTTCGGGTATATTGTAGCTGAATAAAAACGCCATTAGGAGAGAGCTGTTCGGCAAGTGTGTACAATATAGTATGCACTACATTTTTATTCATAATGCTTAACGGTAAAACGGAAACACAGGCATCAATGGTTGTATTAGGAACATAGTGAGTTATTTTTTCTGCACTGTCGTGAATAATATGTACATTCTTATAAGACTGATACTTGTTTTTAAGATTTTTTGCAAATTCAGGGAGTAATTCAAATACATATAAATTTGCTTCTAAATGTAAATGTTGAGTTAATTGTTGAGTAACTGCACCCTTGCCTGCACCGAGTTCAAGGATAGTTTTTGTGTGTTCAAAATCAATGTAGGAAAGCATTTTTTGTATGGTAGAGCTACTTGTAGAAATAACAGTACCTGTGGTTTGAATGCGCTTAATATAAGAAAACATGAAATTTATTTTTTGGGTTTGAACTGGTCATCAGTAAGGCTGTGTAAAAAAGCAATTAGATCGGCTTTTTGAGCAGGAGTAATAGTAAAACTACTCATTTGTCCCGCTTTATTCGGGTGTTCTTTACCGCCTGTGGCGTAAAAATCTATGACTTCTTCAAGTGTTTTAAATCTGCCATCGTGCATATATGGAGGCGTAAGAGCAATATTTCGTAAAGACGGAGTTATGAATTTGCCTTTATCTTGTTCTTTTTTAGTGATTTCATACAATCCGTTGTCTTTGTAATTTTCTTCTAATCCAATGTTCATAAATTCTCGGTTAGTGAGATTAGGTCCGTTATGACATTTTTGACAACCTATTTTGAAAGAGAAAAACAATGCTCTACCACGTTTTTGGGCAGGAGTAAGTGCTGTGGTATCTCCTTGCATATCACGGTCAAAAGGGCTGGTGGTAGAAATAATAGTACGTTCAAAAGAAGCGATTGCCGCACAGATATTTTTGATATTTACTTCACCATAACATTCCTTAAATTTTTTTTTGTATTCAGGATTAGATTTGACCACATCAACAATTTCTTTTTCAGTCATGCCCATTTCTTGCGGGTGCGTAAGCGGACCAAGTGCTTGTGCTTCCAAAGTTTTTGCTCTGCCATCTAAAAAAAACGCATTTTGATACACTGCATTAAATATCATAGGTGTATTACGAGTAGTTTTTCCACCATTTACGCCGTCAGAAACTGTTTTATTTGGGTCACTAAAAGCAAATTCAGGAATATGGCAAGATGCACAAGATATTGTTTTATCTTTAGATAAATTTGTATCAAAAAAGAGTTGCTTGCCGAGTTCTATGCGTTTATCGGTAAGTTGGTTATGTTCAGGAATAGAATAATTACGCGGAAAATAACTCGGAAAGTTGAGAGAAACTTTTTTACCTGGATTAGTGGGTTCTGAATTTTTTTTACAAGCAAGGAAAGAAACTATTAGTAACAGGGTAAAGGTAAAAATAAAAGCAGTTTTTGGCATAATTGTATTTTATTTTTTCTGTGTGTTAATAGCAATTACATTTTTAACCTCGGGAATAGCTTTTTTAATAGCATGTTCTATTCCTGATTTCATGGTCATTTGGCTGAGATTACACTCACCGCAAGCGCCCAAAAGTTCTATTTCCACAATATTGTCTGCGGTAATATTAACTAATTTCACATCTCCCCCATCACTTTGCAGATAGGGTCTGACAGTACTAAGAATCTCCTCTACGCGCTGGGCTAAATTCATGCCACAAAAATACAGAAAATTATTTATACTTTACCTTGTTTTTGGGTGTCCAAAACATTGGGGGATAAAATCCACCATAAGAACTAAACATAGTACTAATTTTGACGTTCTCAAAACGAGCATTATATGCTATTAGGCTCTCTTCTTGCCATAACCATATAGCAGGCATTTCTTGATATAAAATTTCGTTAAATTTGTCGTAATATTCTTTAAGTTTATCTGATTTTTTTTCTTTAAGAATTTTATCTGCATAAGCATCTAATTCAGGATTAGAGCATCTTGTATGATTAGAAGGATTATTAGACTGCCATAAAACAGGGGATACACTCTCTCCTCTTACCTCATTACTCAGTAATAAAAAGAAACCATCAAAATCATTATTTTGAATAGCTTGCTCTTCTTCTTCTGAGCTAACTTCTTTGGTCAGAATATTCATACCTATTTTTTTTGCTTCTTTAGCAATATAGAAAAAGAGTTTTCTATTGTCTGCTTCTCCTTTGGCTAAAATAAAAGTAATTTCCAAGGGTATCTTCTCTTGATTAACAATTTGGTATCGTATGCCGTCTTCATCTATTTTTGTAAATCCTGCTTGTTTAAGGAGTTCTATAGCTTTAGCAGTATCTTGGGAGTAAGGTTTTAGTTTTTGATTGTAAGATATTTTTTTCTGCACAGGGCTTGGACAGCTAATAGGTATAGCATAGCCTTTAAGTACATTTTCTATTATCTCTTCTACATTGATAGCATACGCTAATGCTCTTCTAACCTTAGAGTCTTTAAGATAAAACTTTTTAGGGTCATTAGGATTATTATTAAGAATAAGCATGCTAATACGCGTAGACGGTATCACTCTTAAACGAAAATTATAATAATTACTGTCTAATTTTTCTAAATCCTTAAATTGTTTGCCTGGAATATCATACATTACATCTATATCCTGTAATTTGAATGCAACCATTGCTTTGTTAATGTCATCTATAACTTGAAATTCTATTTTTTCAGGATAAGCCTTGAATAAAATGCTATTCATATCAGGGACTTGGTCTGCCCACCAGTGCAATTTACGCTCTAATACCATTACTTCATTTGCCTTCCATATTTTAAGTTTATATGCGCCTGAACCTGATATTCCTTCAGCGCTTCTACACCTTCTCTCGCTTTTGAATTCTTTTAGGAATTTTTGAATATCTTCATTTTGTAAAATTTTATCGGTATTTTTGGGATTGAGCATTTCTGTTATAGAGTATTTATCTAATATTTTGTCAGGGTCATACTTATATTTAGGAATCATGGGTAGAGTAAAAATAGTAGTGGATAATTTTTTGAATTTAATTGTAAATTTTTTCGGCATGATAGGGTCTACTATTACGTCTTCTATTGGAGAGATTACTTCTTCGTATAATCGGAGTTCTTTAGTAACAATTTTCAGTACTTTCACTAAAAAAACCACATCATATCCTGTAATAGGGGTTTGATTATCCCAAAAAGCTTCATTTCTAATCTCGCAGTCGTATATTTTTTTATCAGAAGCAAATTTAGGTATTTCTTTTAATAAAATAGGTTCATATTGATAGGTAATGGGGTTTTGTTCTATCAAAGATTGAAAAATATAATACCGAGATATATTGTTATCTAAAAACGCAGAATAATTATATATAGGATTTAGAGATATAGGGTCATCGGGCATGCGAATAACTACTTTATCCGCAATAGTGGGTTGTTCCTGACATAACGAAAAACGTACATTTGCAAAAATTAAACCTAATACAACCAAAACATATTTTGCCATATTGCAAATATATCTATTTTTCACATTCAGTTAACAATTTATTGAACCAATCCTGCCCATATTTTCTGACCAATGCATTTTGTACAAATTTATACACAGGCATTTTTTGCTCTTCTCCATATACGCAGGCAGGACTGCACACTTCCCATCGGTCATAATTGAGTAAATCTCTTCCCCCCGCGTGAGTGATGCGTATAGGATATAAATGGCAAGATATAGGTTTTTGAAAAGTTATTTTTTGGTCATGATATGCCTGTTCAATTCCACATTTCCAGATTCCATGTTCATTCTGTATGGCAAACACACATTCTTCATTTTTGCCATTTATAGCAGTGGTATAATCGTCATCTGCTTCGTGATACTCATATAGTCCTTTTTCTGCAATGGTATTTTTGCTCTTTTGAGAAAGATAAGGCTCAACAACAGGATAAATTTCTTGTAAAACAGACAACTCTTCTTTTTCTAAAGGCGCGCCTTGGTCACCATGCAAACAACAAGCCCCTTTACATTTTTCTAACTGACA
>CALIZB010000100.1 GCA_938028625.1 uncultured Bacteroidia bacterium
GTCCATTTGTAGGGGGATTACAACTGGAAACATTGTCTAATCAATTAAATAGTGTGGTGTAAACACCGTCCATTTGTAGGGGGATTACAACGGGTATTTAACTATCAAATTGCTGAAAAGGGTGTAAACACCGTCCATTTGTAGGGGGATTACAACACCATCTCTGAAAATATGGCAAACGGATACGGTGTAAACACCGTCCATTTGTAGGGGGATTAGAACATCGGTGGTTTCGGCTTCGCTCAACCACCGAACTGGTGTATGTAATGTTCATTTGTAGAGGATTACAACTAAATCCGAAATCGAAAATCCTAAATCCGGGTGTAAACACCGTCCATTTGTAGGGGGATTAGAACATCGGTGGTTTCGGCTACGCTCAACCACCGAATTTTTGTTTACAGCGCCTATTTGTATATATGACCAAGCATACCTCTTAATCATAAGAGGGTTGTAATGTCTTACTCACATAACCTTTATCTACATAACTGTGAATACCTTCTACTTCCCTAAAAAGATTATAGACAAAAAACTATAAAGTAATACCTTTGTAGGCTTTTTTGTTTACAGCAGTATTTTGTACTTTTGTTAATAATATGTACTACGGACTTCTAACCGACTTATACCAGCTCACTATGGGCTACGGATACTGGAAAACAGGTAAAGCAGAACAAATTGCCGTGTTTAACTTGTTTTTTCGCAAACTACCCTTCAAAAATGGATACGCCATAGCCGCAGGTTTAGCAACAGCCATAGAATTTTTACAGAATTTCAAATATAGCAAAGAAGACATAGAATATCTTTCTCAACTTAAAGGTAATGATGGTAACCCTCTTTTTGAACAAGGTTATTTAGATTATTTAGCTAATTTATCTTTTACAGGTGATATTGATGCCGTAGAAGAAGGAGAAATAGTTTTTCCGCATCAACCGCTACTCAGAGTAACCGCACCGCTTATTCAAGCACAACTCATAGAAACAGGTTTGCTTTGTATTATCAATTTTCAAACGCTTATTGCTACCAAGGCATCACGGGTAGTTAGTGTATGTGGTCAAGATGAAGTACTAGAATTTGGATTACGTAGAGCGCAAGGTATAGATGGTGCATTAGCCGCTTCACGCGCCGCATATATTGGGGGCTGTCATGCTACGTCTAATGTAATGGCAGGTAAAAAATACAGTATTCCCGTCAAAGGCACTCATGCACACGCTTGGGTAATGGCATTTGAAACAGAACTACAAGCCTTTGAACAATATGCTAATGTTTTACCTAATAACTGCGTTTTTCTTGTAGATACGTATGATACTCTTGAAGGAGTAAAAAATGCCGTTATTGTAGGTAAAAAACTTAAAGAAAAAGGTTATATTATGGCAGGTATTCGTTTAGACTCAGGAGATTTAGCTGATTTAAGTATAAAAGCCCGCAAAATATTAGATGATGCAGGATTTAAAGAAGCAAAAATTGTTGCCAGTAACGATTTAGACGAATACGTAATAGCAGATTTGAAAAAACAAGGTTCAGTCATTACTGTATGGGGAGTAGGAACAAATCTTGTTACCGCAAAAGACCAGCCTGCACTCGGTGGAGTGTATAAACTTGGCGCTTTGTGGGAAGATAATCAATGGAAATATAAAATTAAAATATCTGAACTACCAATAAAAATATCCAATCCAGGTATACAGCAAGTAAAACGTTTTTATGACGCAAATAATACCCCCGTATGTGATATGCTCATTGACGAGAATTTACCTAATTCTCACGTTGTTATTAACCAAGATAATGATACTCAAAGCATAGATACTACTGTTTTATCTCATAGCCGAGATTTACTTATTAAAATTATGGAAAAAGGCAAATTGGTGTACAATGTTCCAAATGTGCCTCAATGCCGTACTAATGCATTGCAGAGGTTATCTGAATTTAAGCAAGGTATACAAGGTTTAACCCCTGAATATGCTTATTTTGTGGGATTGGAAAAAAATCTCTACGAACTTAAAAAACAATATGTAAAAGCAAAATCTTGATATTAAGTTTTTAATTTTTAGGGCGTGTCCTTCACCCTTCGGCGAGCTCAGGGTTCAGGTCGGCGTGCTACGGGCTACGCTAACGCTTCGGTGCTTCGCACTGTGCTGATGCACACCCTTCGCATGCCTCACGCATGGTTCGTGTTTCAAGTTCTGTAACTTTAAAAAACAAGAGCCGCACTTATTCAGCTATCAAGAAGCTTGTGTGCGGCATGTACAAAAGCGTTGGTTTTTTTGTGCATCCAGGAGGAGTCGAACCCCCAACCTTCTGATCCGTAGTCAGATGCTCTATCCAGTTAAGCTATGGATGCGTTAAACGGACTGCAAAAGTACAAGTGTTTTCTGAAAAATCCAAATTCTGTAAAAAATTTTTTTGTTTTAGTATTCTGTTCTAATTTGGCAAGCGATTATGAAGGCAGAGATTGCACGTATTTTATTAGAAACAGACAGCGTAAAACTCAATTTAAAGCAACCTTTTAAGTGGACGTCAGGTATTGTATCTCCTATTTATTGTGATAATCGCAGACTAATCAGTTTTCCCGCATACCGCGAAATAATCGTGCAAGGTTTTGCTGATTTAATAGCTAATCTTCCTGAAAATCCAGAGGTCATAGCGGGTACAGCTACGGCGGCTATTCCTTGGGCATCTTTTGTAGCTATGAAGTTAGATTTACCCCTTTTGTATATTCGCCCTGAACCCAAAGGACACGGGGCAGGCAAACAAATAGAAGGCGCAACTGAAAATTTTATAGGCAAAAAAAGCATTATTATTGAAGACCTCATTTCCACAGGCGGAAGTTCGCTTAAAGCGGCGCAGGCAGTTATTCGTGAGTTAGAACAAAAGCCTATCGGTATTTTAGCCATATTTCAATACGGCTTTCCTGATGCAATACAACTCTTCAAAAATGAAGGCTATTTTATGGATACTCTTTGCAATTTAGACGAACTCATGGATTATGCGTCTTCTTTATCTTATTTTTCTGAATCTGAAACGGATAAAATTCGTACCTTTGCACATAATCCTAAATTATGGCATCCGTAAAGCGTATTACTCATTTATTAGTTCTATTGTTTGTATTTTTATTTTTCAGTGCTTGCACTAGGACCATACAAATACAAGCCTTACGTCCTGCGGCAATTACTTTACCCAGTGACGTAGAAACAATTATTGTTATCAACCGTTATAAGCCTGACGAGAAGCATAAATTCAAAAATTTTATTGAAGGTTTACTAACAGGGGAACGGATTAGATTAGACCGTTTAGCCGCGGATATGGCAGTAAATAACGTAGTAAAAAAGTTAAGCGAGTCCCCGCGAGTAATTGTGAAAACTGTTCCTTTTGAGTTACAAGGTACAGGCACATGGGAATTTCCACAGCCCTTGTCCGTAGATGTAATCAAACGCATTACACAGGATTATAAGGCAGATGCTATTGTATGTATGGAAGTAATGGACTCTAATTCATGGATACGTACACGCGAGGAACGCAGAAAAAGAACCGTAAACGGACAGCAACAGGAATATGTAGTCAGTGTAGCTACTCGTTGGGTAAGTGTAGACGCAGGTTGGCGGGTATATGACGGCAAAACTGGTAGCGTATTAGATGAACACAGAATGCGTCAGGAAATGAGCTGGAACAGCGAAGCCGCAGATACTAAGACAGCCGTAGCACAGCTTATGCCCACAGACCGAGCTATTCCTGATGTAGGTGCAGCCGCAGGTTGGGATTATGCTACGCGCATTGCACCTTCTTGGGTACAATTAAATCGGGAGTATTATACACGTGCCAAAAAAAGTTCTGAATTTAAGCAAGGGGTTATAGATGCACAGGCAAATCATTGGAGAGATGCGGCAAACAAATGGAAAAACTTAACCGATAACCCTGATAAAAAAATTGCAAAAAGAGCATGTCTGAATATGGCAGTAGCCTGTGAAGTAGAAGGAAATCTAGATGCCGCAGTAAGCTGGGCAAAAAAAGGTGCAGCACTCGGTAGTGGTAAGTGTAAAAACTATATTTACACGCTGAATAATCGTATTGAAGATGAAAAACGCTTACAAATTCAAATGCAGAAACCTAATAAAGAAGAAAAAGGCGAACAATAAAAATACTCAAAAGAAACCATACCTGTTTCGTATTTTTTATTGTTGGCATTGAGTTTGTCTTTATCTTTGTATTAAATTTATATTATGAAATCCGCATTTTTATTTTCACTCGTTTTAATTGTGTTTATTCCTGTTTTTTCGCAAATAAATTATGACAATCCTGAGGGGTACATCAAACAAAATCAACAAAATACAGACGGGAAATCGGGTTCTTATGTAGTGCAGATGAAGCCTGTTAGTCTTTTGCCCAGAGAGCTCAGAGAAACATCAGGATTGATTTATGTAGGCGACAATCAGATTCTTACCCATAATGATAGCGGTGGCGAACCTGTACTCTATCGTTTTGATATCACTACTAAAAAAATTATTCAGCAAATCCGAATTAGTAATGTTAAAAATACAGATTGGGAGGATATCACCCAAGATAAGAATTATATTTACATTGGAGATTTTGGTAACAATAAAGGAAATCGTAAAGATTTGAAAATTTACCGTATTAAAAAACAGGATATTACTACAAAACAAGGAGATATTGCTATAACCGCAGACAGCATCTGTTTTAGCTTTGATGACCAGAAAGATTTTTCAGAAACTTGGCGTAAAAGTAATTATGATTGTGAAGCTATTATTCATGTAGGCGATAGTTTGTATGTGTTCTCAAAAGACTGGTTAGACAGAAAATCTCGCCTATATAGTATGCCTGATAAACCTGGTACTTATGTAGCTAAATGCCATGGTGATTTTGAAGCTCGGGGATTAGTTACAGGTGCGGCAATCAGTCCTGACGGTAAAAAAATTGCACTTATCGGCTACGAAAGAGACCCCCAGAAAGGTTCTGATGTGTTTTTGTGGATATTTACAGACATTACTCCCTATAATTTTCTGCTTTCCAATAAAGAACGGATAGATTTAGGATTAGAGTCTGTTCTCGGACAGACCGAGGGTATAGATTTCAAGGACAATAACACTTTGTATATTTCCAACGAAGAGTTAGAAGAGCATAAAGTACCTGGAAGGTTATATACTGTAAAAATACCATAATGTTTTTTTCAAAGTACGTATTTGCTGTAACTATATTCGCTTTTTACTCTTTTCTGACCATTGCTCAGGGTGTGCTCTCACAACCGCATCTAAAATATGTAAAAATACTTACTCCTGTATGGAAAAATCTTGAAAACAAGACCGATACAGTTCCCATATACAGTACTAATAATAAAAAATTAGTACTGTTTAATGCTTTTACTTTGGACAGTATACAGCAAGACCTTTCTTTGTTCTTTCTGGGTATATTCGGTAAATGTGAAGTATACCTAAACCAAGCCCTGATATGGAAAGGAGAGGACAAGTATGGCAAATTACTGGTCAATTTACCTTACTCAAGCGTAAAAAGAATAAATGTAGTACAAATTAGTCTGTATCCAAAGCGCGGACAGAAAGAAAACATTACGGGTTTGCTTCAGAATGTATATCTGGTAAAAGCCTCACCTGAACGTGCTACACTTACTCCCCCAAAATACAGCAGTTATAAAGATACCGTTGCTTTGTTATATCCTTACAGCTATCTTGAAGGATTTAAAGGTAGCAAAACGGTAATGAATAGACAACTTCGGGAATTAAAGCAAATCGGTATTGATAAAGTAAAATTTATGTTGCCCCCACCAGAATACGCCTATCGTATTTGTGATTCTCTGGATATTTTTATCATAGATAATACTGAAAATTCTTTACACAAATTTTATTTCAATACTGTTCCTCCTGTCCTGAAAAACAGCCTACTGGAATATTTTACATGGTACAATGAGTCTTATAGCAAAACAAAATACTATCAGACCGCATACAGGGCAGATGCTTATATTCTGCCAGAGATAAAATACAATATAAAAATAAACCTGTGGCTTCTAAGTTGTATTCTGATAGGTTATATGGTTTTTTTAAAGATAAGTTTTAAGGATATTATCAGTGATTTTTATGATTGGTTCAGACGCTACAGGCTTATAATGGAAACTGTCAAAAACAAGAGACTTATTCCTTCTATATGGGTGAACCTGCTCGTTTTTTTTCAATGGATGATAGTTTCTGCTGTTTTGGTTTATATTGTTGTCAGTTACACTTTTGTTGAGCAGTCTGTTGTCAGTCAAGAACTCTATAATTTATTGCATGGCAATCTGATATGGATATTTTTATTGTGGCTGATTTTTATATTCCTGTTTGCGGCAATACATCTGATTGTAGGTTTTTTTGTATCTTTGGTCAGCCAGTTGTATGGCAGAAGCAAAATCTTTATACGTATCACAGAAATATCCTTAATCAATCATTTTCCTATTTTGTACTATACAACAGGAATTCTCTTCGTACTTCCTTTGTCTCCGTATATTTTGGAATACATCAGCTGGTCTTTACTGTATCTTACTTTATTTGCATGGATTGTTTTAAGACTATACCGCATGTACAGATTTGGTTCAAAGGGATTAAAGTTGCATGATATTGTGATTATTTTATATCTTTGCGGCGCAGAAGTTCTACCTTACCTTTTGTTAGGTTTTTATATTTTTAACTTTTAACAGCCGTGAATATCAAAAATATCCTCATTTCCCAATCCCAAACCGATAAAGCGGCATACGACGCTTTAGAAGCAAAATATGGGGTAAAAGTCCATTTTAAGCCATTTATTACCATAAAGCCTGTAAGTATGAAAACGTTCAGGTCGCAAAAAATAAACATATTGGACTACACTGCTATTATATTTACAAGCAAAAATGCTGTGGATATATTTTTTCAGTTCTGCAAAGAACTTAAAACAGAAATGCCTGCAGAAATGAAGTACTTTTGTGTCAATGAAACTACAGCCAATTATATACAGCATCATGTACAGATGCGAAAAAGAAAAGTTTTTGTAGGTAAAGGCAACAATCAGGATTTGTTTCCTCTGTTTAAAAAACACAATTCGGAAAAATATCTCTACCCCTGTTCTGAAATAAGAAAATCTGATATTCCAGATTTTATGAAGGAAAATAATATCGTTTGTAAAGAAATGATTATTTATGAAACCGTAAGTGCAGAACTGAAAGATATTAACATAAACGATTATCAAATTATTGCTTTTTTTAGTCCTTCGGGAGTTACGGCACTTAAAGAAAATTTTCCTGACTATAAACAAAATGAAACA
This sequence comes from uncultured Bacteroidia bacterium, assembly GCA_938028625.1. Lineage (GTDB taxonomy): Bacteria > Bacteroidota > Bacteroidia > JANWVE01 > JANWVE01 > JANWVE01. The sequence goes on from CALIZB010000100.1 coordinate 7,291, forward strand.
CTCTTTGCCGCTTTTGGTACTACTACTGCCAAAGCTATTCAGGATACTAATTTTAGAGTAGATATACAGGCGCCTATACCACAAATACCTAGTATGGTAGGGGCTATTGAACTTAAACTGAAAGAACTTTCAGACCCAAAAGCATACAAAAAATACGTCAAACAATTAGAATATAAATTAGAACAGCAGTTGGAGGAAGAGAGAAGAATCAGGGAAGAGCAGGAAAAAGAAAAGTTACTGAAACAAAAACAAAAACAACTTAAAAAAGAGGCAGGCAAGAAAAACAAAAAATCCCTAGAAATTGTTACAGATATTGTAGAAACACCTGTAACAAATACAAAATCCAAAACTGCTGTTTCCAAATCCACTGTAAAAACCTCTGTTACAGATAAAAAAACACAAAAAAACACTACTGTAAAATCAGGTTCAAAAGCAACCCAAACACCTAAAAATAACTCAAAAAACACAGTAGTAAAACAAAATTCAAAAACTGAAACTTCAAGAAATACGGTAAAAAGCAAAACCACGAAAACTGCATCTGATACAAAATCAGAGAACGTTACGACACCAAAAAATAAAAACGCCAAGACTCCTGCCAAAAATGAAAAAAAAACTCCTGCTCTAAAAACACCTCAGAAAACTTCTAAAACTGATAATACACAAAACAAGAAAAATACAGTAAAAGGCAGTAAGACGGGTACGGATACAAAAAAAACAAAATAAATGAGTTCAAAAGTACTGGTAACAGGCGCTTCAGGGTTGCTGGGAGCAAATCTATGTATATATCTTGCTTCACAGAATGTATCTGTGCGGGCATTGGTAAGGAATAAAAATGATATCGGTTTGCTGGAAAAATGCAAAGATGTTATAGAAATTACCGAGGGAGATATACTAGATATTGATACCCTTGAAAATGCGCTTCAAGATGTAGGGCAAGTGTATCATTGTGCGGCTATGGTTTCTTTTGCCAAAAAAGATAGAGAACTAATGAAAAAGATAAATGTACAAGGTACTGCTAATGTGGTCAATCTCTGCCTTGAAATACCCGGAATACGGCTTTTACATGTAAGTTCTGTGGCTGTGCTTGAAGATGCAGAAGGTGTTTTAATTACTGAAAAAAGCAAATGGAAAAACAGTAAAAATGCTACCTTTTATGCCAAAACAAAATACCTAGCAGAGTTAGAAGTATACAGAGGAATAGAAGAGGGATTAGATGCTGTTATGGTTTTACCTTCGGTTATTGTAGGACAAGGCAGACCCAACCACCCTTTTGTGCGTCTATTTACCAGAGCATCTACAAAAGGTATCCGTTGGTATCATCATGGGGTAACAGGCTATGTATGCGTACATGATGCTGTACAATGTATGTACCTTATTATGCAAAAAGCACCTGTCGGGGAAAAATATATCCTTAACAGTGAAAATCTGTCCTTGTACAGTTTTTTAAATATGGTAGCAGAAGTATACGGCAAACGTCCTCCTCGCTACAAAATTCCTTATCTGCCAGCAAAATTTGCAGTCAGTATTATAGAAAAACTACTACCCAAACATCCTTTTCTAAATAAAGAACTGCTGAAAAGCACCATAAAACAACAGGAGTACAGCGCAAAAAAATTTATGGAAGCGTTTAATTATACATTTGAACCCATAAAAAAATGCCTTTCATATATGAAGGGCAACACAATCTGACATCAAAAAGACAGGTACCATGAAACCGCTCAAAATCATGTTTCAGTAACGTAATTATGACTATTATACATCCTAAACCGTAACTAAAATTATTTAATTAACTCATTGATTACTAATTTTTTATTGTATGATAATTTTGTACGGTTACTTAAATTTAAATGATTTCTTTTTTATGTGCTTATAAATGAACAGCATACGGTATGAATTTACAAACTGTCCCTTAGCATTTTTTTACTATACCACCTCCTCTATGTACAACACATCTTTTACCGCAACTATTACAAGTAAATGTAACATAGGTTTGCTTTGTAAGGTTTTATCTTGATGATAATAGCTCAAAATTTGTTTTTTGGCTTCTTGCTTTGTTTTTTCTAACTCATTT
>CALIZB010000101.1 GCA_938028625.1 uncultured Bacteroidia bacterium
ATTTCCACAGGCACAACTTTATTGATTAGACCATACTCATAAGCTTCTTTGGCAGAAATAAAACGTCCTGTAAGCACCATTTCCATAGCACGAGCTTTACCTACGGCACGAGTTAAACGTTGTGTTCCCCCAGCACCAGGCATTACACCAATGTTAATTTCAGGCTGTCCAAATTGTGCGGTTTCAGAAGCTATAATCATATCACAAATCATGGAGAGTTCACAACCGCCGCCCAAAGCAAAACCACTCACTGCGGCAATGAGAGGCTTTTTTATTCTACGTATAGCGTCCCATTTGGTAAATTGGTCAATGTTAAGCATTTCTATGGCTGTTTTATCCTGCATTTGTTTTATATCTGCACCTGCGGCAAAAGCACGTTCATTTCCTGTAAGCACTATACATCTTACATTCTCATCAGCATCTAAACTTTGCAGGGCATCTACTAATTCAGACATCAGTTGTAAATTAAGCGCATTAAGTTCTTTGGGACGATTTAAACGAATTAACGCAACATAAGGCTTTATTTGAGCTTCAACTAAAATAAATTCGTAAGTTTTCATAAATTTTATGTTTAAGGCAAAAATAGATAAATTCTTTGTTAAAAAAGTTATACTATGCCATTTTTAAACAGAGCTTGTTCTGTAATTTGTCTGATATTCAAAAAAAACTGTACTTTTGTTCAGCGTATTCTCGTTACTTACTTAACTATATGAAACTGTATTTTTATTGGTACATTACCTTTGTTTGCATTGTATTTTGTTCAGCGCAAATAGATAATGATTGTGTGAATAAATATGAAAAATTAGCCAAGCAAGGTGATGTAGATGCACAAGTAGCACTAGCATTGTGTTTTATGGAAAAAGTAGAATTTACAAAAGCGGCAGAATGGTTCTTTAAAGCCGCAGAGCAAGATGACGCCGAAGCCCAATATAATCTTGGTTATCTATATAGTACAGGAAAAGGTGTAGCTAAGAGTGAAGCATCTGCGGTAAAGTACTATCAGAAAGCATCAGAAAAAGGAAATATAAAAGCTACCAGTGCCTTGGGATTTATGCTTCTCAACGGTTTTGGCACAAATAAAGATACTACCAAAGCAGTTTTACTTTTACAGAATGCCGCAGAGCAGAACTACGCCGATGCCCAAAAAACACTTGCTGAAAGTTATTATACAGGAAAAGGGGTAGCTCAAAATTATGAAAAAGCCCTTTTTTGGTATGAAAAATTAGCTAATATGGGAGATGTTCAATCCATATACATGTGCGGGACCATGTATGAAGAGAGCAAAGGTACTAAAATGAGTACAGAAACTGCTATTCAGTATTATCAAAAAGCTATGGCTCAAAAATATGAACCTGCACAACTACGTTTGGGAATACTGTATTTACAAGGTAAATCAGGAGGAAATAACAAAAGTAAAGGATTTAAACTTTTGCAAGAATTAGCTGAAAAAAATCATGTAGAAGCATGTTATTATGTAGGAAAATGTTATTATAGTGGAGAAGGTACAAGCAAAAATTTAGAAAAAGCCGCAAATTATTATCAAAAAGCCGCTGACCAAAATCATGTACTCGCACAAATGGAATATGGTATATTACTTTTGGACGAGAAATACAAAGGTTTTGACAAAAAACAGGCTAAAAACTATTTATCCAAAGCATATAGCAGTAAAGATTTGAATGCAGAACAAAAAGCATTTATTCAAAAACTTTGGAACGAACATAACTTAAAAACTTTACAATAACCATGAAAAAACCTTCTCTTTTGTTATTACACGGAGCTATCGGCGCAAAAATACAATTTGAACCTTGGTTACCTTTACTTGAACCTTATTTTACATGTCATACTCTTGATTTTGAAGGACATGGAGAAAACAGCAATACTATACCTTTCAGCATACCTGTATTTGCAGAGCAAACCTTGCAATATATTGAGCAAAATAGTCTTAATCCTGTATATGTATTTGGATACAGCATGGGCGGATATGTAGGTTTGTATATTGCTCAAAACTACCAAAATAAGATAGATAAACTTTTTACTTTTGCCACTAAATTAGCATGGAGCATAGAAACCGCAGAGAAAGAAATAAGAATGCTTAATCCTGAAACCATACTTCAAAAAGTGCCAAAATTTGCACAAGAATTAGAAAAACGGCATACAGGTATAGGTTGGCAACAAGTATTGCAAAAAACCGCAGAGATGATGTTAGATTTAGGTAAAAGTCCTTTGATTACTGAAAATAGTGTAAAAAGCATAAATATTCCTGTTCAAATGGGCGTAGGCGATAAAGACAATATGGTAAGTTTTGAAGAAACACTCAGTATCTGCAAGAATATCTCTGATGCTAATTTTTGCGTTCTACCCGATACTCTACATCCTATTGAAAAAATAGATAAAGAATTGCTTATCCCGCAGATACAGAAATTTTTTGTATAAACAGTAATTGTCTAGGTCATGTTGTTTTTAGCTTTTCTGGCGTGCCCTTGCACGGCGTTTAGATAGCACTCATGCGTGCAAGGTCGGCGTGCTACGGACTTCACTAACGCCTTGGCGCTTTGCACTGTGCTAACACAGCCTTGGCATACCTCACGCAGCTATCGGTGATTTCAGTATAGTTACACCTACTCAATCATCTATTTAAAGTATATTTACGGTTTCGTCCTCATAAATCCAGTTAGCACGGATATTATATACTTTGGAATACCGAATTTTTTCAGGAAGTTCTTTTTTTTCAAAATTACCTACATTCCATAATCCGTCATTATTAGTATCTTCTATGGCTATAAATTGATAGTTTCCTGGGTTAAGGTACATAAACTCAAATTTTTCATTCTCTACTTTATATCGTACCATGGGATTATCTATGGATACAAAATAGATTATGTCATTAGGCTTTTTACCTTGTATCGTGCCTGATATGCCGCCCGTGTTTTTTTCCGAGATAATACTAAATGTTTTAACTGTTGTGTCTATACTCATATTGATTTGAGAAAGGTTTTGTATTTGGTAAGTGCTACTCTCTTGCCAAAAGCCTTTTTGTGAGTATATTTTAAGCACAAATGCATTAGTATCGCAATGTATAGGTATCAATTTTTTATCTTGATAAATTTGTATAGCGTTTATATTCCATTGAACAGGGTATTCACTATACAAAGTTAGTGGTTCATTAGGTAAAATTTGGGTTTTAAGTATAGATACTTTATCCTTCCATTTACTTTTTGCTGTACTGATTTTAAGCGTATCTATCTGTTTTTTTCCTGTGCTATCCGTAGTATTTAATATGAGAAGTAGTTGTGGGTTTATGTTATTAAAATAAAGTTTTTTGTAATCTTGTAAAATAATAGGTTTTTTATCTTGAATATGGGTTTTATCATGCAATACACCTTTGGAGAGTGTAATGCGCCAAGATTTTTTGAGTGTATCTACGGATTGGATTTTCAAGGGGGCTTGTGCGTCATGCAATAAAGTTAAAACAGGTTTTATGCTATCTTTTGGATTTGTAAGTGTAGGCAAAATAGCCGTTATTTCATTTGGAAGGTCTTTTTTGTAATTGTTATTAGCATCTTTTAATGCCATAAGGTAATAATTTCCTGCACGAATATATCTAAACACAAAACTACCGTCAGGTTGTAGGAGAGTAGTATAATCTGGAAGCACTTTACCTATGCTATCCAAAGGTATATTTTGATATGCACACACTATCATAGAGGGGAGTTTTTTTTGTAACTCATCTTTGATAGTACCTGATAAAGTTAATGTATCTATTTGATTTCCTGTACTAAATACAATATTTTGTGCAGGCAAAGCAGTACTGGAATAATATTCTTGTATAGTACTGTTCGTTTGAATAGTATAACAGGTATTAGGCTGTAAAGGGGCTTTTAACTTTATTTCTATGGATTTAGCTTTTACTTGAATATCCGGAGCGGGCAAAATAGGTGGAGATATAAAAAACTCCTGCTGTGGATTACTGCATTTGATATAGGTATCAAATTTAAAGATAAGTTTTGTGGTATTTACAGGTACATTTACGGCTTTATTTTCAGGGCTTTGGTATATAATTTTAGGAATGCGTTTGGGCATTTCTCCCCCTGTAAGCGGTACTACATGCGCGCAACCTTGTAAAAAAACGAATAGCAGAAAAAAATATGCGGTATTGAGTAAAAAAGCAGGTTTTACCATTTAAATTCAATTGTAAATTCAATATCGGGGTGAATGCTTTTAGCTACGGGGCAAGTTAAAGCCGCATTTTCTAAAATTTTTTTAGATTTTTCATCAATTTGTAATGGTGGAAAAGTAATTTTAACAGGTAAAGCGGCTATCCTGCGAGGATTATTTGCCATAATTTTTTCTACGTTAAGTTCTGTACCTGTAAGGTCAATGTTCATTTCACGAGCTTTTATGCCCATAATGGTCATCATACAGGTAATAAGCGCGGTAGCTACTAAATCCGTAGGTGAGAAGCTCTCTCCTTTACCTTGATTATCTAGAGGTGCATCTGTAAATAACTGCGTCTGTGAAGGACTGTGCGTAGCTGTACAACGTAAATCTCCCTGATAGGTAGCGGTAATTTTTACCATAATACCGCAAAAATACAGAAAATAACCATATAACTAATGCGTACCCTTATCTGATTTTTTGAGAGAGTCTAATATTTTGGCACACTGTTCTCTTTTAAGTTGTGCCGCAGTATAGCGGGGGTCATTTTTAGGAACTTGGTCATAATAATAAAACGCATGTTTGTAATGTTTTTGTCTGAACATCTCTTCGGCTTTATTGTAGTTGTCATTGTATTTGCGCTCCAAATAGGTTTGTATCAAAGCTACAATAACCAAAAGTATAAAAGCAATTCCGACAATTTTAAGCGTACCTTTTATGTTGTCTTTCATATTACCAATCTCCCAAAGTTTTATTAAAAATATCTTGTGCAAGTTTTTTATTGAGTTCTGCATTTAAGGAAGTTTGTATACTAACTAAATTTGATGTAGCAGGAAAGTCTACAAAGTTAGAAAATTCAAATTCATAGTTTTTAGTTTCATCGTATTTATGTGTAAAATTAATTTTGACATTCATAGTTAAGCGGTTTTGGCTAGGTGTCTGCGAACCTTGTATAGCAATAGGGGTAATGTAATACCTTGTGATTACCCCTGAAAAATGAAAATCTCCGTCTTTATTGACGGATTTAAGGGAGGTCTGACGTAAAAAAGTTTCACGTATTGCTTCGGTTAGTTCAAAATTGAGTGCAGGAACAATAACTTCAGCTTGATTTTGTAAAGTTTCAATAGATAAGGTTTTGATACGGCTATCTACGGTTTTTGAGGTAAAAGAATAACAACAACCACCGAGAAACAAAGTAAAACCTAATGCTACAAGGTAAAAAGTTTTACAGCGGATATATGCGTGAGGGATATGAAGCATGCCGTTAGGCAGTGCGTTAGCACCGAAGCGAAAGCGTAGTGCGAAATAGCCCGACCCGAACCCTGAGCTTGCCGAAGGGTGAGGGACACGCCCATGTAAAAAAGAAAGAAAACGTTTAATAGGCCCACTTGACATAAACACTTCCCCAAGTAAAACCTCCGCCGAAAGCGGCAAGTACAAGATTATCGCCTTTTTTGAACAGGTGCTGAGACTCAGCTAAACAAATAGGAATAGTTCCATTTGTGGTATTGCCATATTTTTGGATATTGACAATAACTTTATCCATGCCGATACCCATACGGTCTGCTGTAGCCTGAATAATGCGTAAATTTGCCTGATGCGGTATAAGATATGCTATATCTTCGGGTTTTAAATTATTGCGTTCCATAATTTCGGCTGCGGCTTCTGCCATTTTAACCACAGCAAATTTAAATACTGTTTGACCTTCTTGATATACATAATGTTCTTTGTTTTGAACCGTTTCAAGAGTGGCAGGTTTTACACTTCCGCCTGCTTTCTGATGCAAATGATGCCGTCCTGCACCATCACTGTATAAACACGCATCTAATACGCCAAGACCTTCTGTATTAGGTTCTAAAAGAATAGCACCACCCCCATCTCCAAAAATAATACAAGTGTTTCTATCTTGATAATCTATGATAGAAGACATTTTATCCGCACCTACTACAATTATTTTTTTGTAACTTCCTGTTTCTATGAATTTACTTGCCGTAGTTAAAGCATAAATAAATCCTGAACAGGCGGCGTTTATATCATAACCCCACGCATTTTTTGCCCCTACTTTATCACAAATGATATTCGCCGTAGCAGGAAATTGCATATCTGGTGTAACTGTGGCACATATCAGCAGGTCTATTTCCAGAGGGCTAATGCCTCTTTTTTCCAGCAGTTTATTAACCGCCTGAACTGCCATGTCAGACGTGCCTAAATCTTTACCTTTGAGTATTCTGCGTTCTAATATACCTGTGCGCGTTTTAATCCACTCGTCAGAAGTATCTACTAATTTTTCTAGTTCCTGATTGGTTAAAATATAATCAGGAGTGTATGCCTCTACGGCAGTAATAACAGCAGTAATATGTTTCATGTTATACAGGGTGCAAATATAATTTTTTTATTATGATAAATATGAGTGTTATGTTATTTTGTGTGAATACTATCAGGAAGGATAAAATTAGAGACATATTGAAAATGCATGTCGGGATTTATTTTAGTGATACTGAACATGATAAATAGTTCTGAGGTCGTTTATATTCTCATGTTCAGGTTCAGATAAAATGCACAATTATCAGCTCAGGGTAAAACGTACTCTTACTCCAAAATTAGTGGCATTGGAAGGAAACTGGTTAGAGATAAAAGGTTTAAGCATAGTTCTGTCATAGAAAATCTGAATAGTTAATCGCTGGTTTATCATATAGTCAATAGAAGGTTTGACAATTATAGTTCTGTTTCCAGAAAGTAAAGCACTCTGTTCAGAATCCAAAGTACGCTGTCTTACTTTGGTATTTCGGTAGGTAATATCAAGACGGATATCAATGTCATTTTTTAAGGCAAGACTACCGCCAAAAAGTTTGATATTAGCTTTTGCTCCGTTAATACGGTATCCCAAACCCAAGGCAATATCTCTGTTACGGGATTCATTTAACTGATAGCTACTGAGGTTAAGGGCAAGAGTTCTATCTTGTTTATAGTCTATTTTAGTAGTGATATTGTTTTTCCAATTCATATCAATACCAATAAGTGGCGCAAATTGTTCTCCAATAGCTACCTGAGGAATAACATACTTGCTGTAGAAATTACCCGTAGTG
>CALIZB010000102.1 GCA_938028625.1 uncultured Bacteroidia bacterium
AGCTTTAAAGTCAACTCTATACACAGAAAAATAGTCTGTTTCAAGGTTAAATTCATGAGCATTAAATTCTAAATCTAAAACAGGCATTTCTAAAATAGCAGAAATCATGAGCATGGCGGATTTTTTGTCCTGCATCAAATACTTAAACACAGAGTCATAAATGGGATTTGCAATAAGCATACAGCAAAAATACGAAAAATTATGGGAAATGGTCATTTCAGTATAGTTCGGTATGTTCACCAACCAAACTCACTGACTGCGGCTAGCGCCTACCCAATGACCGAATACGACCTGCATGCAGGAGTGTGAGCAAAATGCCGTGCAAAAACACACCCAAAAAGCATAGCAAGTTGTTTAATAGTTTTTGAAATTATTCTTCATCTGTGCTATCTTCTTTTTTCTTTTTCTTTTTGCTTTTTTTGTCTTTTTTCATGTCATCAGGTATTCCCTCAAAGATTTTGTCCATGTTGTTGGAGGGTTTTTTCTCGTCTGTTTTTTCAGGTTTTTTGTCTTCGGGTTTGTCTTTTTTCTCGGGATTATCCTGTTTTTTGTCTTCGGGCTTGTCTTCAGGTTTCTCGTCTTTTTTCTCTTTTTTGGGAGCATCTTCATCATTAAGAATGTAGCGTTTTACGAAACGTTTGTCAAATTCCCTGCGTTCAAAATCGTCTTCTGCCACATCATAAATGAGTGTTCCTGCCTTTATTTTGCCTTTTCTTACGGGAGATGCTTTAGCAATCATGGCGTTGAAGTCTTCATAAGAAGAAGAGTAACGAACAGTTCCCTCTGTATAAGCAAAAAAGAAATGATTGCCTTCGCTGGGTTCAAGAGAAACGGTGATAGTATCCACATCTCTGCCTTTGCAAATTTCCACGTAACCTTTTACATACTTGTTGATATTCACGTTACCAATTTTTGCAATACCAATCAATCCTGATGAGCGAAAAGCTCTATATTTATGCTCATAGATAAGCTTAAGGTCGGAGAATACAATTTGACCGGGTATTTTTAGGTCTTTGTCATACGGGTCTGTTTCTTCGGCAATTTTTTCTAATATAGGTTTAGATTTTTTATCTGTAAGGTAGTTGGCATGAGCTACATTAAAGTTGTTTTTGGAATAATCTACTTCCTGGGAACCTGCCGTACCTTCTTTGAATTTATTTCCCATCAAATCCCATGATTTTGGTAATGTAGGAATAGTTAGTCCTGCAAGTACACGAAATTCGAAGTAGTTGTCAGGTACATTATTTTTCATTGTTCCTGTAATTTTCCATTCAAACTTGTTCATACCTTCCCTGTCTACCAACAGTGGCATATTGAATACACCCTGTACAGAGGCAATAGGTTTTTCTGCATTTTTATAGTCAATGACGTTTCCTTCTAATGTTTGACCTATCAAGGTTGCTCTTGGACCTACGCGGAAGTCCTGTGTAGCGGCATTATAGCTCAGTTCCCCACTTACGACAAGCAAATCTGCGTCATCTTGCTTGATTTTGGGGTCAAGGAAGCGGGTATACAAACCGATACTGTCGCTTTTGAACAAGCCTACAGCAAGTAATTTGCCTTTCTCGTCTTTCGGGTCTTTTACAGGGATTAAGAGTGTATCAGGATTAGTCTGACCTGCATAGTTAAACCATGAAGTATATTTATTTCCTGCGAGTTTTACGCGTACTTGTCCGTCTAATGTCCAGTAGGGTTTTTTAGAAATCATTTTGATATTTCCTTTATACTCAATGTTAGGACCTAAACGGATAGGTTTCTCTTCGGGGATTTTGGCTGTACCTTGTGTCCATCTTTCATTGATAGGGTCAATTTTTACCTTATCTTGATCTTTTTCTATCTCATTTTTCTTCTTGCTTTGGTTTTCAGCTCTAGCTTTTAAGTAATCCTGGTCATCAGCGGCTTCTATTTTATTGAAATACACTATAGAACTGTCTTTAGTGGCGTCTACGTAGTAAGTCTGCCCAACAGCATCAAAATCAGAACGACCATTGAGCTTTACCGTAGCATGTTCAAAAGCATGATATCTGCGCGTCTTTGCCATAGACATATCAATGTGTGCTTCGGTAATCGGTTCTACGTTACCACCTTCTGCAATAACTACTTTTGAGGTATCGGCTTCATTAGGTATAATTTTACTATCTGCGGAGAGAATATAAGGCACGCCATAAGCATACAATTTACCTTGGTCAATTTTGTATATACTTCGTATAGATTTGAAGTTAAGTGAGTCATGAGATTTTTTGGTACTAAAAAAGTAGTATTTGTTAATGTCATCATTTTTAGGTGCGTCCATTGTGATAGTGCGGGTATTTAAATCCCATACACCTGTTTTAAGTGAACTTTTGAACAGGTTAAAGGGATATTCAGAGTTGGCTTTACCTTCTTCAAGAGCATCAAAATTGGCAATACGGGTTTTTATATCAAATTCAAATTTGTTACGTTTAGAGAAGAAGTAGCGGTTTTTTCTATCAGGGGTAAGCACGCTGAAATCTGCGGGGTTACCTGTAAATCTAAACTCTTTGAAGTTATAGTTAGAACTGCGAAGTTCTCCATTTTCTACATCTAAGATACCATTGCCTACCATACCTCGCGGGGTAATAATACCCTCACCTTTGAGCTTACCATACGCATTAGGATAAATTTCCAAAGGTGTAGCTTTAGACACTGCAATAAAACTGTCCTGCGGCACGCGCCAATTGAGTTCTAAACCTGTACCCTTTACATCAGGAAATTCTTGAGATTTAAATTCAGGCAGACCTGCTTTAGTAACCATGTCAAAGTTATTGGAAACTGTTTTCTCATGAAAGAAGAGAAAATCTTTACTTTTTCCTTTAGTAGAGAAGTATTCTATTTCACCGCTTCCACGTAATCCTTTTTGGTCTAAGGTAATTTCACCTACATAATTAGCTTTACCACCTGCATTTTTAGATGGATCGCCGTACATCTGTAATCCTTTTTTAGCACTACCTTTAAAGTCTTTTATATCAGTAGAGTCTGTATGGTGTTTAAACCCGAGTGTTCTATCTTTGTTGATACGAATAGTTTGATTAAAAGTAGGAAAGATATTAGAAACGAATCTACCACCAAGATTCATCGTATTTTCGTTAAAGGTTTCTAAACTGTCAATCACAAAAGGGTTAAGTTCAAAGAACATTTTATCTCTGGTATAAGCACCCCCTTGAATTTCTTTGTCATCATAATATATTTTGGACTTCGTATTAGCTTCTACAATAGGATAAGCAGGATTAACTGACAGCCCATTTTTATTATTAGGTTCGCTGATGTATAATTTTCCTTTTACTTCACTAAACTCTGTTTTCAAGGGTCTGTAGGTCATTCTGCCGTTGTTGTCGCGTACAGGATTTCCTTTGGCGTCCACGTCAGGAAGGAGGAATCGCATCTTGGAATTATTGAGATTGACAAGAAAACTATCATAACTAAACGTAAACTTTTCTCCAAGAAAGTCTAATTTTCCTGCCTGTATGATGCCATCAAAGGTCATTTTTCGGTTTTTATCTACTTTGACAACGCCGTTTTTAGGCATAATCCGGACACTTACAGAGTCTCCCATATAGAAAGGTTCTATCCCGTTGAGAGTAAGTTGCATGGTATTGAGGTCAAGTTCAGCATTAGGGAGTTTTTTCTGATTTTTTTCTTTGATTTTTTCTGCTTGTGTTTTGATACTGTCCGGGTTTGTAACAGTGCTATCGAGGCGTTTAATACCTTTTTTAGTAATATCTACTACATCTGTTTGGGGGTCATATAAAGCCAAAGAGTCATATTCTAATTTATTGAGTAAGGGATATACTTGGTCCGCAGGGATATTGGCAAATTTTGTAAATTTCTTAACTTTGATAAGTGTATCAGGGGGAGTTGGGTTTTGGAGATTTTCAATTTCTTTCTGTAAAATTGCTATGTCTTTTTCATAATTTTTGCGTACGGTTTCAGATTTTGTTTTACTGATTAAGTCTTGCAAACGTTTTACTTCATTTTGTTTTTCTTCTAGCTCTTTTTTACGCTGGTTTTCAAATTTCTTTGTACCCATTTCACGTTTGTAGAGTTCTTTTTCTTCTATTAGTACACTTTGATAATCACGGAGTTGGCTAAGTAATTTAAGATGTTTGGTTGTATCTACAACAACTACTTTACCCATAGAAGAGAACATCTGTATCTGGTCGTAGTCTTTATCTGCTCTTGCAGGCGGGGCTTTAAAGCCTTTTTCAGATTTTTCGCGGTTTTTGTTATAGGCGTTTTGATATTTGGCTAAGGCAAGCATAGCATCATTGGCTTTGGGTAAAAGTTTTATTTCATGTGTCTGACGGTTATAACGTAAATATCCTTGTGCTTCAGCTTCTAAAACTACGGCTTCTACTTGCACAGGACGTACTCCCAAACCTGTTTTAGTATTACTTTTTTTATCTGCATTTTTACCTCCGTTCATTTCATCTGTAATATCTTCCAAAATCATAGGCACTTCGGGGTTATCCTTATGATATTTGTGTAACCATGCTACAATATTTACAGGGAATATACTTTGCATTTTGAGAAATTCATTTCTACTGAAATAATCCGCAGAACGAATAACGGCTTTGTTATTGGCACGGTCTAATATGTTGTTAAAACGGATTAAACTGGAATCCAGATACCATTCAATAATATCAAACTCAAATTCTAGTTTGTGGTAGCTGTCAAAAATAGGCACTTTGGCGCGGTTATCACTTCCCCTGTTAAAGTTTCGCAATAAAGTAAGATATTTTACTTTGGTGTCATACTTAAAATCAAGTGCAGGGTGATAAATAGAGTCTTTTCCTGAAATAATAGTAACGGAAGCAGGTCTAGCTACATAGGCACTGCTGTCTAATAAAACGGATTGCGTTCCAATTTTTACATAGTTGTTGGTGCTTTTCTGGATAGTCATGACGGCATCTATTTCTCCGTTTCCTGAACCAATTTTTGTTAGACCTCTCAAAGTAAAACCACCTTTATATTTAATGTTATCCGCTAGTCCTGAAAGTTCTATATCTACATTGTGGCTGGTAAATATAGGGTAGTTAGCGGCTTTGCCAAATATGCCTGTGGGTACATCTTTGAATCCTCCTTGTGCAGGTTTTGGGAGGTATCCTGGATAATAAAAAGTTACTGTATCATCTTGTACAAAACCTTCTTTGAGATTGATTTTATATGTACCTAAATCTACGTATACATCTTTCCATGCGGCGCCGTGGCGTTCCCAAGTCATTTTACCTTTTGTACCGTAGTAGGCTTGTGTGGCAAGGTTAAGCATACCCTGCGGTTCATACACAATCATGGAGTCTCGTTTATTGGAATAAGTAATTTTAGATGCAGAAAATTGTAAATAAGGTCCAGCAGGGATAGGATTATTTTCTGTGGCAGTAGTATCTCCTTCTTTATAGATTAGTTTAGCATTTTGTAAATCTCCGTACCAGCCGTTATTGCCTGTTTTATACAGCATACCCGTACGTATAAGAGCTTCTGTATTGGTAACAAAACGTAAAATTTCACTGGAATTTTGGGCGGCATCAGTTACTTTTTGAGATATTTCTAATAAATCGTCCACAGGAAGAGAAATAAGGCGTTGTCCTTGAGTAACATGCATCATAGTTTGGGTAAGGAGCATTACCTGCAAAGGCACTAAGCGCTTTTTGCGCATGGCATTGATAACAGTAATCGTTTTATTTTTTTGGTCTTCGTTAAGTGTACCACTGCTCCACATGGTTTTAAAGGCCTCTGCATGTTCTTTGGCAGTAGGCTGATTGGTAGCAGATAAACTGCGGGCATATTCTTCTATAAATTTTTCTGTATCGGTGGAATACTGGTTTTGGGCTAAACCAATATGAAACAATAAAATAAGTGTTCCTGTAAGGATTTTTTGAATGTGCCTGTTCATATTCTTGCTAAATTATGAAAAAAAATTCACTTAGCAGAGAAAAAAGGATTTTTTAGGGTTAAAAATGCTCTATGCTCCTTATAGGACTGATGTTACACAACAAACTGACAGGCAAGTCTTGCTTTGCAACAAATTTACGTCTTTAAAAGTATCGCTTTTTTAGCATAAATTCAATGGTTTTACCTTGTGGGTTAGATATTTTTTCGTATCTTTGCCCCCAATGGAAAATACTGAAAAACTTATTCCTGTAACGATTGAAGATGAGATGAAATCTGCATATATCAGCTATGCGATGTCTGTAATTGTATCAAGAGCGTTGCCTGATGTACGCGATGGCTTAAAACCCGTACATAGGCGTGTATTGTATGGTATGACTGAATTAGGTTTAGCTTCAAACCGCCCTTACAAGAAATGTGCGCGTGTGGTAGGAGATGTACTGGGCAAATATCACCCTCACGGAGATAGTGCGGTGTATGAAACTATGGTACGTATGGTACAGGATTTTTCCTTGCGATATCCCTTGTTGGACGGACAGGGTAACTTTGGTTCTATTGATGGAGATAGCGCTGCGGCTATGCGTTATACCGAAGCAAGGTTAAAACGTATTGCTGAAGAAATGCTGGCAGATATAGACAAAGACACCGTAGATTTTCAGCCTAATTTTGACGACTCACTTACTGAACCTACTGTACTGCCTGCAAAAGTGCCTAATCTGCTTATCAATGGTGCTTCCGGAATTGCTGTAGGTATGGCAACCAATATAGCGCCTCACAATCTGCGGGAAGTTATTCAGGCATGTATTGCTTATTTAAATAATCCAAATATCACCATAGAAGAACTTATTCAGATTGTAAAAGCCCCTGATTTTCCCACAGGAGGTATCATTTATGGTTATGACGGAGTAAAAGAAAGCCTGCTTACGGGCAGAGGACGTATAGTTATTCGCGCCAAAGCAGAAATAATAGATACCGACAAAAAAACACAGATTATTATCCACGAAATACCCTATCAAGTTATTAAAGCAAGGTTGATAGAACGTATTGCTGAACTCATGTCTGAGAAAAAAATTGAAGGCATCAGCGATATTCGTGATGAATCTGACAGAGATGGCCTGCGTATAGTAATTGATGTAAAACGTGATGCGGACCCGCATATCCTACTCAATCATCTCTATAAAAATACGCAGATGCAACAGGTATTCAGCGTAAATAATATTGCTTTGGTAAAAGGTAGACCTATGACCCTGAACCTCAAAGACATGATTCATCATTTTATTGAACACCGATATGATGTTATTGTCCGTAGAACCCAGTTTTTACTCTCCGAAGCCGAACATAAGGCAGAAATTCTCAAAGGTTTGCTGATTGCTTTAGACCATCTTGATGACGTGATTGTCCTTATCCGTTCTGCCCAAACTCCTGAAATTGCCAAACAAGAGCTTATAGGTAACTATAATCTCTCCGAAATTCAGGCAAAAGCTATTCTAGATTTACGTCTGCAACGCTTAACTGGCATGGAGAGGGATAAAATTCTTCAGGAATACCATGAACTCATGCAAACTATTGCGTATTACAGGACAGTGCTTGAAGACAAAAACGAGCAGACAAAGATTATTGAACAAGAACTAATAGAAATTGAGACTAAATTTGGTGATGAACGCCGCACTGAAATTGTATATGCCGCCGAAGACCTCACTATTGAGGATATGATTGCCGATGAAGAAATGATTGTTACTATCACCAAAAACGGTTATATCAAACGCACACCATCTGTTTTGTACCGTAGTCAGAAACGCGGGGGAGTGGGTTCGGCAGGGGTTACTACCAAAGAAGAAGACTATGTAGAACATATATTCAGTGCTACCGCACACAATTATTTGCTTCTTTTTACAGAAAAGGGTAGGTGCTTCTGGTTAAGGGTATTTGAAATTCCTGAAGGCGCTAAAAACGCCAAAGGTAGAGATATTAAAAATCTTATCAATATTGAACCTGATGACCGTATCCGTGCTTATGTAAATGTAAAAAATCTTTCTGACGAGGACTATATTCAAAATCACTATATTGTGATGTGTACCAAAAAAGGTATTATCAAAAAAACTACACTGGAAGCATACAGTAATCCACGTGTTACAGGTATCAATGCCATCAATATACGGGAAGAGGATATGCTGTTAGAAGCACGTTTGACTAATGGTAATCACCATATTTTACTCGGTGCAAAAATGGGCAAAGCCGTGCATTTTCATGAAGATAAAGTAAGACCTATGGGCAGAACCGCTACGGGAGTTACAGGTATGCGTTTTGATAATCCTGATGATGAAGTAATCGGTATGGTAACCGTAGAAAGTTCTAATTCTGAACTTATGGTGGTTTCTGAAAAAGGATACGGCAAACGCTCTCCTATTGAAGATTACCGCGTTACTAACAGAGGGGCAAAAGGCGTTACAACTATTAAAATTACGGAAAAAACAGGAAATCTGGTGGCTATCAAAGAAGTTACAGACAATGACGACTTAATGATAATGACCAAAAATGGTATCACTATCCGTACCGCTGTAAAAGAACTTCGTACTATGGGCAGAGCAACGCAGGGAGTACGCCTAATCCGTTTAGCTGATGATGATGAAATTGCTTCTATCACCAAGGTAGTAGCCCATGAAGAAGAAACAGAAATAGAAAATGCCACCATTGAAAATACTGTTGAAAACAAAGAACAGATGTAGCATTCATGATGTATATGAAAATAAAAATCTGCCTGTTTATACTTTTTATGGGACTGAATCTAACTTTACTTTTTGCACAGAAGAAAGTAAACGAAGACGAACCCGTAGATGCTAACATTTCACGTATAAATTTCATTGAACCCCCGATAGTACTGGAACTGCCCGCTAATGTTCAGATTACAGACAACAACCCCAGCAACAAAACAGAGAAAATCAAAAAAGTAACACTTCCCAAATACGCAGGTACGTTTGAAGATAAAATCCCTGAGTTTGATTTTTTCAGGTTAAAGGAACGAAAACTCAACCACGAGGGTAAAAACTTCAAAGGCTACCGCGTGCAGATATATTCAGGATTAGACAATAATGAAGCTCAACGTGTTCGTTCAGATTTTTTACTTAAACAACAAAACAAGTATAATACGTACAATACGTATGAACAGCCTTACTACCGCCTGCGCGTAGGAGATTTTACACAATACTGGCATGCACGAAAGTTACAGCAAGAAATTGTAAAAGATTTTCCCAATGCTATGGTTATTCAGGATAACATTAACCTACCTAATAAATGATATGCAAAAAATTCTTCTTTTATGGATTTTCTTTTTTATTCTGCTTTTTAACACTGTTCTCAAAGGGCAGAATAATATCGGGCAGTTCACCTTGCGCGGACATTATGGTTATATAATGCCACATAGCAACATTATGACCCATTTAACGGATAATCATCATATAGGAATATTTGAAGCAGAATATAACGTTCAGACTGACGGCAGTGCCTTATGGCAAGCGGCGTACAAAAAACCCCGTATCGGAGTGTCTGTACTGTTTGCGGGATTAAATCACAAAGAGATACTTGGCTATGCACTTGCAAGTTATTATCATGTAGATATTCCCATTTTGCAAAATAAAACAACCGTGTTCTCCGGCAGACTGGGCGCAGGGCTTTCTTATCTTACTAAACGTTTTGACCTTAAAACCAATCCCAAAAATACCGCCATAGGTTCGCATATAAATTCTACTATTGCGGGTAACTTAAACATCAGACACACTGTAAAAAAAGGATATTTTATAGAAGGCGGGGTTTCTTTTACTCATTTTTCTAATGCGCTTTTCCGTTCTCCCAATCTGGGACTGAACTTGCTTACGGTACAGGTTGCTGTTACCAAAGATATACTCAAATACAAATGCAGTTGTGAAAAACAAAACAAAAAAACCACGCTTTACACTAAAAAAAAGGTAGGCTTTGCGTTAGATGCAGGTATAGCAGGTAAATCCATTTATGCAGGAGATAAAACTATTAACAGCGCTTATAACGTAAGCACACAGGCACATGTACGGTTAAGCAATATCAGTAAACTTAAAGGGGGAATAGAGTTTTTTCATGACAATAGTCTTATCCGAGAAATGCAAAGACAACAACTTTTTGTAGGTCAGGAAAAAAGTGCGGCAAGACACATAGGTATATATATCGGGCATGAATTATGGTTCTCTCGTGTAGCCGTAGTATTTCGTTCAGGCTACTATTTGTATGACAAATGGCTAAAAAATGATAAAATTTATCAAAAATATGGTATAAAATATCAGTTTCACAAACACGCCTATTTATATGCACAGGTAAAAACACACTTTGCCAATGCAGATTATGCACTCTGGGGTATAGGCGCAAATTTTTAACCTTATAGTGATTTTACAATTAAATTTGCAAAATTGAAAAAACTGTTTTATCTTTATGTTTGTTGTTATTTCATTTTGAAGTATGGAAAATCGTGGAGATTTTTTTGAATATGATGAGGAGTACATCAGAAAACGCATAGCAAAGTTTAATGCGAACGATATCTATGACCCAGACCTGCTGGAAAACATGGCTGATTTTTGTATGAACGAAGAAGATTACGACAAAGCGGCTGAAATTTTGGCCGTAGCTGTACGTTTATATCCTTATCATGCGGGTTTGCTGGCAAATTATGGCTTTGCCCTCTTACAGCAGGAAAAAGAAAATATGTTTGATGCTGATTACAAGAAGGGCTACCGCTATATCTACAAAGCCTATCAGTTACAGCCCAATGATGCAGAAATACTTCATAAATTAGGGTATGCGTATATTCTCTGTGGAGACTCTAAAACAGGAATTGATTTTTTACACCAGAGTATAAAACAGGATAAAGAATATATAGAAAATTACCTTCTGCTCGCACTCATCTACAAAGATGATTTGAAATATCATAAAGCTATTGAATATCTTGAACAACTCATTGAAATCTCCGAAGATGTAAGCAGTGATTATGTTTCCATGCTTGCAGAGTGCCTTAAACGCACAAAACAGTTCAAAAAAAGACTAAAAACTTATAAAGCAGAACTTCAACAAAATCCATATAACATAAAAAAATGGTATCTGCTCGCACTTTTGTATGATACCTCAGGCTACTATCTTGACGCTTTGTATGCCTATAATTTTGTCATTACCCTCAATGAAAAGCATACAGAAGCTCATATCAGTATAGCCAACATATACATTCGTTTAGAAGCCTATAACAAAGCAATAGAGCATCTCAAAACTGCTTTTGAAACAGACAAAACCCATTATGAGGTCAGTTACAGTCTGGCAGAGTGTTACACTTATATGGGTGCGTATCAGAAAGCAAGGGAATCTTATCTGGAAACTACCAAACTCAAACCTGATTATCATGAGGCATGGTTTGGTCTGGGAGTATGTGCAGAGTTTTATCAGAACTATGATATGGCAGTGGTTTATTTTCAGAAAGCCTTTGCCATTCAGCCCCATGACTCTGACTATATGCTTGCGCTGGCAAATACCAAGTACAGAGCAGGATACATCAAAGATGCCTATCAGACCTATAAAGAAGGAATTAAAAAATTTCCAGAATCTGTTTCTATGTGGCTAGATTTTTCAGCCTGTCTGTATGAACAGAAAGAATTTGAAGAAGCGGTCAATACGCTCAAAAAAGCAATACAAGAAAATGATGATGAAGCCTCTCTGTATTATCGTTTAGCAGCGTATCTGTATTCCATGATTCAGCCGCAGGAAGCCAATAAATACTTCCTTTTAGGATTAGAAAATGATTTTGACAAACATACAGAGGTTTTTGAAGTCTTTCCACAACTGCGGTTTTATGCCCCTTTGCTACAACTCATTCAAAATTTTGAGAACAAAAACACAGAGTAGCTCCTGTTGCCCAACTTATATTTAGGGTAACTGCTCAGGTAGTGATAAGTGATATTATGCAGATATATAACATCAGGTTTTAAGTCATAAAAAACCATGAACAAAACAAAGTAAAAAATTTATATTTGTACAATATGCTGAAAAAAAGTACTTTATAGTTTTTATTCTTCGCCTGCGGATAACATTTGCATAATAATTGTATTATCTTTGTATTATGAAAAAATACGTTATTCTGCATATTGCTATGCTGTTATGTGTCTGTATCAGTATGGCACAGCAAAAATTACCCAGTGTAAATATCAAGAGTTTAGACGGTAAAACCTTCAATACAGAAAGTATCAAAAATGATGGCAAACCTGTGGTCATTAACTTTTGGGCAACATGGTGCAAACCCTGTGTGCAAGAACTTGTAACTATTTCTGACGACTACGAAAATTGGCAAAAAGAAACAGGAGTTAAAATTTATGCAGTTTCTATTGATGATGCCAGAAATGCCGCCAAAGTGCCTCAATTTGTGAGCGGTAAAGAATGGACGTATGAAATTTTACTTGACCCCAATCAGGATTTCAAACGTGCCTTAAACGTAAATAA
>CALIZB010000103.1 GCA_938028625.1 uncultured Bacteroidia bacterium
TTCTAAAATTTTTTTGTCTTCTTTACTTAACTTTATACTACCAGGAACAAGAACACCGTGCACTATTCTCATACCCGCAAATAAAATCAAAAAGCTAAAATTTTACAATTTTTTCTCTTTTTATTCTATCATCACAAAAGCACCCCAATAATACGGTTCTTTATATTGCTTGCGGAGTTCTTTTGGGCAGTTTCAAAAGCAACACGCTTACTCATGCCTTTTTTCTGCCAATTTTCATAAAATTTGGTCATAAGTAATCGTGTGGCTTCGTCATATTTTTTGAGTCTATGAGAAATAAACCCAAGATTGTTGTATAACAAAGCATAATATACATGGTCTGAACGATTGTTTTTTTCATCTGCTTTACAGAACTTACTGTGAAAAGCCGGAAGAGCGATAAGTATAGCAAAAATAATAGCTTTTTTGATGGTCTAAATTGATTATTATTGTAAGAATAAAACAAAAATCAATTATTCTCCAAAAACTATTTTTTCAACAGACTGACAGCAGAAAGAACTGCAATGATAAGCGTAGTAAAACCTGTAATTAACCCCACCGCAATTTGTGTTCTTGCCATTATTACACTTGCATTAGACTCTGTTTTAGGTACAGCTACAAGCGTTGCACCAGGTTCTACCTTAGGATATTTTCTAAACAAAATATAGTTTTTTACAGGCTGATTCATGCCATTAGCATACGTAATATAAGATTTATTTCTTTTTACATTTTCCTTAAAGCCTCCTGCAAGATTGATATAATGTTTGTATTTTATATTTCCGTCAAACGTAACTGTGATATTAGATTGCACCGCGCCCCTTACATTAACAAAATCTTGTAAAAGTGGGATATGAATAATGTCGCCTTCTCTTAAAATAAGGTCATATTTACTATTCGGCTTTTTTAGGGCTTTTTTAAGGTTAATGGCTACTTTCTGTTCTCCTGCTTCTTGTGTTTTGCGAATGAGCGTAGCTCCGTCTAGGTAGGCTTCTTTTTCGCGTATTCCGCCTGCACGTTCTATTAACGAAGATAATCTTTCTGTGCGTTCTACTTTACTATATTCACCAGGATAAAGTACCTGCCCTGTAATAGTTACGTTTTCCTGCATGTTAAATTCAGGATTTTTGCGAACAAATATTTGGTCAAAGGGAGAAATAATAAATTTTTCTGCTTCTTGGTCTATACTCAAATCGGGTTTAATACCTACGGTGAGAATAGTTACACGAGTGACGCGGGATTCGTTAGCACTTTTTTGTTTTAGTATGCGAGAAACTTCTATTTTGGTATTTGCCGCTTCTTCTTTTAAGCCACCTGCAAAATAAAGTACATCTTTAAGCGTTATTTTACCTGTGAGCGGATATTTACCTTCCTTTCTGACCAAACCTTTTATTTCTACGTAATTACTGTCCTTGAATTCTTTCTTAGAGAACACTTTTACAATATCAAAAGGCATGAGTTGAATATTTTTAACTTCTTCCACACCTTTACCTGTGGTATCATTCAAACCACTTAAATCAATCGGAATATAATCAATGTCTAACTCGTTGTTAATACGAAGAATATAAGCGCGAGAAAGATAAGCATCTGCCGTTACACCCTCAGTTTTTTTAAGCAAATCCCCAAGTTTTGCACTCGGCGGGAGTTCAAAAGTGCCTGTCTGATTGAAAGCACCTAATGCCTGCACACTGTTCATAATACCCTCTCGTACTCTCCGTACATCAATAATATCTCCGTCAAACAAGGCAACATTTTCTTTTTTAGCTAATTTCTCATCATAGTTGATATCTAAAAGCAGTTCTTTGTAGTTTTCAATTCGTTTGATTTGCAGATTTTTTTTGTAGGCACTGTGTACAAATCCTCCGGATATATGAATAAGTTCAAACAGTCCTTCATTTTCTTTAAGTTCATAAGCCATAGGACGTTTTACTTCTCCCGTCAGCTCAACTATTTTTTTTGCGATAGGTATCTGAATAATATCATTGTGTTCTAAATAAATCTGCTTGCCAAAATCGGCATTTAATAGATATTGGTACACATCAAGGGTATCTATTGTTTTACCATTTCTTTTGATAAATATAGTACGAAGTGAACCTATGTTGTTAGGACCACCTGAGGCATAAATCGCATTAAATGCTGTACTAAGTGCGGATACCGTATACGCACCAGGCTGTACTACTTCGCCTACAATATTTACCCGTATAGTTCTTACTTTACTGATACTTACTTCAATGCTTGTATTAGGACTTGCATATATTTTTCGGTACTGAGACTTTACAAACTCCCGCATGGTCTTGAATTTCATACCATTGACTACCAGACGCCCTACTTTTTCAGGAAAAATAGTACCGTCCAGAGCTACTTTGTGCATTTCATTGGTTTCTGAGTCTCCCCATGCTACTACTGTAATTTCATCTCCAGGACCTACTACGTAATCATCAGGAGGATTTTGATAGTCTTGCGGTTCAAACGGAGAAGCACCTGAAGAGAATATACTTTGTCCATATACAGCATACTCAATTTCACCTTTGCTAATAGGAAATTTTTTGGGTTGTTTTTTCTTTAACTCATCTTCATCATCTTCTTCTTTTTTTTTGTCTTTATCCTTGTTTTTATCCTTATCCTTATTTTTATTCTTATCTTTATCCTTGTCTTTTGTATTCTTTTTGGCAAGTTCTAATTTAATCTGTTCAGGCGTCATGCCTTTTTTTACCATATCATCTACTTCTTTTTGTATATCATTTTGATTATTTTGAGTGTTATTATTTCCTCCTATTCCTCCTTTGAGTACATCTGTTTTAGTTTTACCTATATCAGTGGGGTTTTGTGCTACTATAAAAGAGATGTGAATACAACTATACAGCACAGTTAGAAAAAGCAGTTGTAAGTTTTTCATTTTTTTATTCTATTGGCAAAAATAGCAAAAAAGTATATTTCAAATAAAATTATATCAGGTATTTTATTTTGCCTGCATGTTGCTAATCTGTTCCATAACCCAGTTTTTACCCCATTCTTGTTTTTCTTCCTCTGACCATAGTGCAGGAAAAAAAGAGATACGCTGGAATTTTGGGGGTAAATATTGTTGCCAATTTGTGCCACCTGTGGCTTTTATATCTTCGGGATTTTTGTGCAAATACCGAACTGCAGACTTATAATGCATTAAGCACCACTGTATATTAAAATTTTGGTCTAATTCCCGCAGAGCATTTTTAAGGGACTCCTCAGGACTATTTACAGAAAGATACCTGTCATACAGGGTATTGCCTGCATACTGCTGTATCCACAGCAAAAAGTCTTTCTCATATTTTTGTTCAAACATGCGTAAAGTAAGAGTTTTTTGTCCTGTTTTGAGTTCAATAGCCCCATATTTCCAATATAGCACTTGATATTGTTCTGATAAAGATTTATCCTTATACTGTTCCCTTTGTGTTTCGTGAATAAGATTTATCAAGGGCGAACAAGCAATTTCTATTTTTCTAAACTGCGCAGACTGAAATCCCGAAGCAGGCAATAACGACATTCTGAATTTAAGAAACTGATTTTTATCCATTCCATCAATCATTACTTCAAAAGAATGAATAAGATGTGAAATGTAGCTGTTCATGCGTTTTACGCGTAAAAGAAGTGTTTTTTGTTCAGTAGTTTTTTCTGACAAAATCTGGTCTAATTCATGTAAAATAAGGTTAAAATAAAGTTCTGTAATTTGGTGATAGATAATGAACACTCTTTCATCAGGAAAAGAGGTCTTGGGTTTCTGAAGTGTAAGTAAAGTATCTAATTCAATATAATCCCAGTATCCGAGATAATTTGCATATAACAGACCTTCTAGATAACTGTTTAAATCTTGCCCCGCAGCAGCATATTTTTGGCTTAAAGCCTCTATTTTTTCAAGGATTTCAGGTGATATAGACATACAGCAAAGTTGAGAATAATTATTGAAATAAGCAAAAAATAACAATACAGGCAATTAAAATCTTTGCAAATGTGTTATCTTTGTAATATGTTTAGTACCATAGAAGAAGCTATACAAGATATTCAGCAAGGTAAAATGCTCGTTGTTGTAGATGACGAAGATAGAGAAAATGAAGGCGATATTATTATTGCCGCAGAACATGTTACTCCTGAAATTATCAATTTTATGGCAAAAGAAGCACGAGGTCTCATTTGTATAGCACTCACAGCGCAGCGCTGTAAAGAATTAGACTTAAATATGATGGTAGGTAACAATACTTCACATCATGCTACAGCTTTTACTGTATCCGTAGATTATAAACTTAAAGGCTGTACTACGGGAATCTCTGCTTATGACCGTGCTACTACTATACAAGCTCTCATTGACCCCCAAAGTAAACCCGAAGATTTTGGCAGACCAGGGCATATATTTCCCCTTCGTGCTATGGAAGGTGGAGTTCTTCGTAGACCTGGACACACAGAAGCCGCAGTAGATTTAGCTACTCTCGCAGGATTAAAACCCGCAGGTGTACTCGTAGAAATTATGAACGAAGACGGTACTATGGCAAGACTTCCTGAATTAGAAAAATTTGCTCAAAAACATGAACTAAAACTCATTTCTATCAAAGATTTAATCGCGTATAGATTACGTACAGAAACTCAAGTACGTAAGGAAATTACTATACATCTTCCTACTAAATTCGGGGATTTCAATCTCACAGCTTTTACTCAATTAGATAATGAAAAAGAGCACTTAGTTATTCATAAGGGTGTATGGCAAAAAGATGAACCTGTACTCGTACGCGTGCATTCCTCTTGTATGACAGGTGATATTTTTGGTTCTTGTAGATGTGATTGTGGCGAACAATTAGCCGCCGCACTCCAAAAAATAGAAAGTGAAGGTAAAGGATTAGTAGTATATATGCAACAAGAAGGAAGGGGAATAGGACTGATTAACAAACTTAAAGCCTATCATTTACAGGAACAAGGTCTAGATACCGTAGATGCCAATCTTAAACTTGGCTTCAAAATGGACGAGAGAGATTATGGTATAGGTGCGCAAATACTACGCAGTATGAACGTTAGCAAAATGCGTCTAATGACAAACAACCCCACTAAAAGAGCAGGGCTTATGGGCTATAATTTAGAAATTGTAGAAATTGTTCCTTTACAAGTTAAACCTAATCCGCATAATAAAAAATATCTTGAAACTAAACGGGATAAAATGGGACATTTACTTAAATAAAATCCCAATTCCAAAATCTAATTTTATGCGCGTAGTTATAGCTTCTTTGTTAAATCCACCTTTGCATACAAGAATGTTTTACAAAGAAGCACTCACGTTACAAAAAGCAGGGTTTCAAGTAACCGTAATCGGATTAAACAACACTCCCCAAAAAACAGAATTTTATCAGAATGGAGTTCACTGTATAGCTCTGCCGTATTTCAGACGCAATAATTTTTATGCTCGTTACAAAAGAAAAAAAGAAATTGAACAACTTATTTTATCTCTTAACCCTGATGTAGTCCATTTGCATACACCTGAGTTATTGCCTTTGTGCCCTACACTCAAAAAAAACAAAGTCAAAATTATCTATGATGTACATGAAAATTATCATAAAAATATACAATCAGCAAGATATTATGCATGGTATCTCAAACCTTTTGTGCTTACATACCTGAACTACTGCGAAACCTTTGTGAAAAAATATGTTGATACAGTCATTTATGCAGAAAACGCCTACAAAAACTATCTTAATTTTCTTGAAAACAAGGTTTTTTATGTACTCAATGCGTATCAGCCTGTTGAACCCGCACCTGAATTTTTGCTCACCTTTAATTCTGATGACTACGAACTCATTCTCCTTTATACAGGAACGGTTGCCAAAGAATGGGGTATTCTCAATGCGATTGAAATGTGGAAAAAACTGCAAACAAAATACAAAACCGCACTTATTATTACAGGTTCAGGACAATTCAAAGATATTCCTGTGCATAAAGATATTTATCACTATCCTGTTGAGAATTATTTACCTTATTCTCATATTGTACGAACCTTACAAGAAATGAGTACATACAAACATAAAGTTCTTGGTTTAATGTTGTATGAACCCCTACCTAATATCATAGAGTGTCTACCCACCAAATGGTTTGAATTTATGTATCATCGCATTCCTATACTTTATACAGACAGTCCATACTGGAATACACTCAACGCTGAACTCAATTTTGGACTTCCAAATACAGCGTTACAAACACTTTCTTTACCTTTGAACTATTATCCATTATCAAGCGAAGTTTATGATACTTATACTTGGCAAAAACAAGCAAGCATTCTGTTAGATGTGTATAAAGAGTTGTAATACTTTGTCAGTATTCTCTATTCTTCCATTTTACTTTGAAAGGAAGTAAAAAATATACAAACAAAACAGGAATAAGCCACATTTGATACAAAGGATATAAAATAACCGACCACGTCCAATTTTTACTCCATGTATTAAGTTTTGTGAAAATTGTAAGCAAGAAAATAGTATTTACAACCGTTTTAAGGCATAGCAATAAAAGAAAAAAGTATATACCTTGTGTTAAACTGACAAACATAGAAACTTCGGTAAGCACATTAAAAAGCATAAGCAACCATACTTTAACAGGTAATTCTAATCCGCCTTTAAGCCATCTTTTACGTTGTTGTAACCACGACAATAAAGAAGGAGTACCATACGTAATATTCGTATTTTCTGCCTTAAAAACCCATTCTACCGTGTATTCTGTTCGGTTAAGAATTTCTTTAAATAATTTGTAATCCTCTGTAATACTAAATCCGATACTTTCATATCCACCTATTTTTTTGTAAGCGTTATTGCGCACAGCCATATTATTGCCTACGGCAGTAACAGGTAATCCAAGATTAAGATTAGCCTTGGCTACTCCCATGTAAAATAACCAATCTAAACTTTGTAAAGTATTAAAAAAACCTTTGGGTAAAATATAGGTTGTACCACATACAATTCCTATTTTTTCATTTTCAAAGGCAGATACCATAGTGCTTATCCATGTATCAGGCGTGATAATATCAGCATCTGTGATGAGTAAAATATCAGCATTCGTTTTATGAGCAAGTTGAGCAAGTACATTTTGTTTTGCGCGTAAACCTCCAATACTCTCGGTAATCTTTACATAATGAAAATTAGGTTTATCCTGAATAAAATCCTTAATAACCCGTGCTGTGTTGTCTGTGGAATTATCATCTCCAACCCAAACTTCAAAGTGTTTTGTTGGATATTTTTGAGCATATAAAAATTGCAAACAAGATAAAATATTGTGTTCTTCATTGCGGCAGGCTATCAAGACAGCTACTTTTTTGTAAATATCAATAGAGTTACGTGTTTTTTTTCTTTCTATTATCAGCGTAAAGGCATAGACTATAATTTGAAGGGCATATATTCCAAAAATAATTTCAATAAAAAGTACTATAATATCGGTATTCATTCAAAGTATTTACTGTTTCCATTTCCAAGTAGAACCTTCTTTGGTATCTTTTACTTCAATGCCTAATTCCAATAAACGGTTACGTATCTCGTCAGATTTCGCAAAGTTTTTTTGTAATCTAATTTCGTAACGTAGTTTAAGAATTTCCTCAATCAATTGGTGTATAAGTTCTGTTTGGGCAGTGTTTATTTTTTCTTCTAACCTTATCCCGAGAATATCAATAAGGAATGTTTTATAGATATTTTGAAGTGCAGATAAACTTGTTGCATTTATGGTTTTATTTTGGTGAGTAATGGCTGTTCTAAATTCTAAACCTGAATACAAATGTGCAATAAGTACAGGTGTGTTAAAGTCATCTTCTATTGCCTGATAACATTTTTGCTGTAAGTCTTCAATTTCTTGCATAGAAATAGCATTATTGCTTTCAGAGGGGGTTATACTCATAAAAAATAAATAACCTTCCATTAACCTTTCTAAACCTTTCTCTGCGGCTTGTAGAGCTTCATTAGAAAAATCTAGTGTACTACGATAATGGGCTTGCAAGGTAAAAAAGCGCATAGTCATAGGAGAATAGGCTTTTTCTAAAAGTAAGTGCTTACCTGTAAGAAATTCATCTACGGTGATAAAGTTACCAAGAGATTTAGCCATTTTTTGTCCGTTGATGGTGAGCATATTATTGTGTAACCAGTAGCGAGCAGGAGTACAGTTGTGTCCTGCATGAGATTGTGCAATTTCTGCTTCATGGTGCGGGAATATTAAATCCATACCGCCACCGTGAATATCAAAAGTTTCTCCCAAGTACTTACTACTCATAGCAGAACATTCAATATGCCAACCAGGAAAACCAATTCCCCAAGGAGAGTTCCATTTCATAATATGGTCAGCGGGGGCTTTTTTCCATAGTGCAAAATCGGAGGGATTACGTTTTTCGTCTTGTTCTTTAAGTTCGCGGCGTTCTTCTCCTGCACCAGCCAGCATTTCTTCTAATTTTCTACCTGATAAAATGCCATATTTACCACTTTGTGCATACTTAACCACATCAAAATATACCGAACCATTGACTATATATGCAAATCCTGCATCTATAATTTTTTGAATAAACTCAATTTGTTCAATGATATGTCCTGTGGCACGGGGCGCTATGGAAGGGGGTAATACATTCATAATCTCCATTATCCGCTCATACTGATATGTGTATTTTTGGGCAATTTCCATAGGTTCTAACTGTTCCAAACGGGCTTTTTTTTGTAACTTATCTTCTCCTGTTTCGTTAAGTTCGTCAGTAAGATGTCCTACATCAGTAATATTTTTTACGTACCTTACTTTGTATCCTTTATGTAAAAAATAACGATAAACTATATCAAAAGTAATGGCAGAACGAAGATGTCCGAGATGCGTATCTCCGTACACGGTAGGTCCGCATACGTACATGCCCACAAAACCGGGTATAAGAGATTGAAAAAGTTCTTTTTTGTGTGTATAAGTATTGTAAATCTGTAAAGAAAGTGCCATAATTGCACAAAAATAATAGAATTTTACCTATTAAGGATATGCACTTAACTAAAAAATATTTTTTACATAGCAGTATCATCTGTATATTTGAACAATGAAAGCATTTTTTTATCTGTTTTTTTTAGTTTTTGTTTTCTTTTGCTCTGCACAGAC
>CALIZB010000104.1 GCA_938028625.1 uncultured Bacteroidia bacterium
TACAATTCTTTATCAAAAAATTTTACTCACTTTTATTTTTCATCTTATTGCATCGTAATCATAAATCAATAACATTTTTTTTGAAATGAGCATGTTGCGTAATGGTAAAATAATCTCTGAATATTTGGTTAATCAATTCATTAAATTTTGCCGCTTTTATACCTAAATAAAGATAGGTTTTAATAATATGCAAGGCTGTTTTCTCAATAAATTCTTGTCCAAAGGTGTGTGTATATTTACAGAACTCTTCACTTAAAGTGCTGTTTTTAGTGAGTGTCTCTTCAATTTGTTGTGCTATGTTGTAAAATTCGTCTATTTGTGCGTTAAGATAGTCTTGAAATTCTCTTTGAGTAGAAGTCTGAACAATAGTAAGGCTTTCCTGCAAAAAATGCTCTGCTACGCCAATGTGATTGACTAATATCGTCAAGTCTGCCATGACCATAAAAGGAATTTTATCCATTACACCATCAAAATAACTGTGGTTGTACTGAAACATGTTTTTTTCTGTAACCCATATATTATGCACTTCAAAATTATGTGTAGCTGTGGCTATCATACCAAAGGTATCCCAAGTGTCTTTGTAACATACTTTTTCACTTTCTAAAAAGAAAGAACGAAATATCGGATTACCTGCTTTATCTGTTTGTGGAATGCCATTTTCTACTATCTGTGCGTTGAAGCTGAAATGGGTAAGATAAGGCGCACCTGTGGCATACGTCCAACTTCCATTTAGTAAGTATTTATCTCCGACTTTTTCGGCTGTGCCACCTATTTTACCGCTTCCTCCAAAACATACTTTGGGATTAGTAAATATCTCTTTTGCTATCTGAGGTTGTATATTTCTTGAAAAATAGTTTGCACCACTAATTAACGTAACTAACCAACCTAAACTGCCATTGCGTTTAGCTAAACTTTGTAACAAACGTAGCCCTTCTTGTAAAGATAAATCTAATCCGTTATAGGCTTTTGGAATCCATATTCTTGACCATTGTTTGTCAAGCATTTCTTGTATGAAGTTTGATGTCTCTGTTTCTTGTATTTGATGTACTGTATTCATAAGTATTAAAGTTTGAATTTTGAAAAGGTATTATCAAAGTAAAAGCCAGTAGATATTATGTACTGACTTTTACTGTATTACACTAAAATCTAATGTCTAAACTAATGAAATAATTACGAGTAGCTTGCGGAAAGAAATAAGGTATATCGGTTTGTGTGTCTGTGCTACCTGTACGTGTGATATAACTGTATGTATATCCGTCCATGCTATAAAGGGTATTTGTAAAGTTGTTGAGGTTGAATTTAAGTAGATATTTTCCATGTCTAAGCCACTTGTCTAAATAGATACCCCCTACAAAATCTGCATAGAAAAAGGCAGGTATTGTTAGATTTTCATTAGTAGTGTTATCTAAATACATTTTGCTCACGTATTTACCTGATACTTCAAAGAATAACCAGCTTTTAGGCGTGTATTTTATACTTTGGAAGGCAATAATCCTTGGGCTGTATCCTGTATTTGTGTTTTTAAAGACTACTTTTTTATCCTCTATGTACGTTCCTGAATTATCATAAACCGCATAAATTTGTGTAAATTCCTTGATTTTACTTTGATTGATAGCCATATTTTGAGAGAGATAAAGTTTTTTAGCTATGCGCCATGTCCAATCCCATTCTATACCTCTGCGAAAACTCTCAGGGACATTTTTTTTCAAAGAAATTCCGATAGCATTATACTCCCCCGTAGCTACAATTTCGTTCTTGAATTGCATATTATAGACATTAAATTGTGCAGTAAAGTTTTTAGTTTGATAATTTGCACCAATTTCAATATCTGAAACACTTTCAGGTTTTACGGCATCTAATTTTAATCCGCTGTATGCTCTTTCACCTAATCCGCCAAACATGTCTACACGGGCAGGTTCGCGCGTAGTCATTCCCCAAGAACTGTATATACTCCATTGTTTGTTTAAGTTATATCTTGCACCGAATTTAGGATTAAAAAACGTCCAAGAAATAGGTTCTACCTTGAAGGTATCTCGTAAAATGGGAAAATCTTTACCTACATAACGGAAGGAAGCAGTACGAATTTGTGCATCAGCATACAAGGTAAAGTTTTGTACATTACGTTGTACTTTTACAAAAGCACTGGTTTCAGTTTTATAGCCTGTATTTTCGTATACTCTGTGTTTAGGCATAGCAGTTTGGGGAAGCATTTCTGCCCAAAGAACATCTTGCGAATGAACAGCAGAGTGATAATTTGTATGCGTTCCGATAATCCATTTCCATACACTATCTTCATAAATACCATTTGCCATTACGCCGAGTGTATTAAGGTCTAAATCGTACGTACAATGTGCTTTATTAACAGTAGTATAAGTATTTGAATTGAGAACTACATCAGGTAAATTAAGACTTTCAAAAGTCTGTCCGTATAACATAGTACGGTATCCCCCTATGCCTTGAATGTAATACGGAGAGGCACTAATCCTAAAACGAGAACTGAGTTTTTGTTCATACTGCACTTGATAAAAGTTTTGCATAAATACATCGTTATCGTTTTCAGTAAGAGGATTATAGCGTCTATTAGTGTCTAATGTAGCTTTTTCTATGGCAAAATAAGCCAATTGAGATTGTTCTCTACCCCCAAAGAAATTAAATTTGAGTACGGTGTTTTTACCGAAGTATCCACCACTGAACATGTAGCTGTTAATAAAACTTTTAGAATGTTCGCGGTAACCATCTGTGTAAGTATGGGAAAATCTACCGTAGAAAGCAAAGTTATTTTTAAGTAATCCTGTATGATATTCTGCGGCAGCACGCTTAGTGTTGAAAGAACCGTAGTTCAGTTGTAAATTAAATTGTGGGTCATGGAGTAAGTCTTGGGTAACAAAGTTAATAGAACCAGCATAAGATGCGCTACCATTGGTAGAAGTACCTACACCGCGTTGAATTTGAATACTTTGTACGCTATTAAGAAAATCGGTCATATTGACGGGATAAAAGCCCATATTTTCAGGGTCATTGTAAGGAATACCGTTGATAGTTGCGTTAATTCTACTTTTAGGCATACCTCTGAGACGTATATCTCCATAACCTATTCCTGTACCGTTATCTCCCGTGAATGTAACAGCCGTAGTACGATTAAGAAAAGCAGGTATATCCTGTCCGTAGTGGGCTTCTTCTATTTGTTTTTGGGAAATAATCTGTTGAGTAAAAGGGGCTTTTACGTCTGCCCTGATACCCTCTACGATTACCTCTTCTTTCATGATATTAAGCGGATTGAGCGTAAAGTCTAAAATAACATTTTCATTTTTTATGACTACAGTCTGCTTGGTAGTCTGATAACCTAACATGCGCACTTGCACGGTGTACGTACCCGCGTCAAGATTATACAATCCGTACTGTCCTTTTTCATCAGTGGTGGTGCTTTCTTCTGTTTCTGTGATACTGACTACTGCACCTGTAACAGGCTGTTGACTTTCTGCATCTTTTACTATGCCTGTAATAGAAAAGGTAATGAAATTTAGAATTAAACCGAGAATATACATAATTTATTGAGATTAAAGTAATACATTGGCTTACAAGATGCCTGTATACTCTCGTACACGCTTTCCCTACGCAGGTATTATCCTGGTCAGGTTTTGAGGGTTTTTCTCAGCCTGCGTATATTCTGGATACACAAGCACCCCTAAGCCGGTTGCAAAAGTACAAACAAAAATGAAATAAAAAAGTTCACTTTGATTTTTTTATGTGTATGCTTTTTATCATAATTTATAGTCGGATATTTGGCAGATTTATAGATATGTTATAGTTTTGGACGCTATGAAGTTGAAATTTTGGTATTTAGTACTCACTATTTTTACAGGTACTGTCTTGTATGCGCAAAAAACAGGTGAAGTAAGAGGATTTGTAAATAATGAAAAAGACGGACAGCCTGTTCCGTTTGCAACAGTTTTTCTCAAAAACACAACCTATGGAGCTAATACAGATATAAACGGCTTTTTTTCCCTTTCACGCATACCCATAGGAGATTATGACCTTATGGTAACCAGCATAGGTTTTGATACATTAGAGATGAAAGTAAAAGTAAGTAGCGAAGCTAAAACGAATCTTAAACTTACTATAAAAGAACAAGCTATTCAATTAAAAACAGTAGAAATATCCGCAGAGCAAGCAGAGAAAAAAGAAAAAACACTTGTTTCTACGATTACCGTTACACCGCAAGAGATTAAGCGCATGCCGAGTATAGGGGGTGAACCTGACATGTTGCAATACATTCAAACTATACCAGGTGTTGTATTTACAGGTGACCAAGGTGGACAGATTTATATTCGTGGGGGTACGCCTATTCAAAATAAAGTAATCATGGACGGTGCTGTAATCTATAATCCGTTTCACTCTATAGGTCTGTTTTCTGTATTTGATACCGATATTATCCGTTCTGTGAACGTATACACGGGAGGTTTTGGGGCAGAATACGGTGGCAGAATCTCTTCCATTATGGATATTACTACCAAAGATGGTAACAAAAAAGAATACAAAGGTAAAATTTCTGTTAATCCTTTTACGTCCAAAGTATTATTAGAAGGACCCATAGGCGGTAGGGAAAAAGATGCTTCGTTTTATATTACCAGTAGAGGAAGTTATTTAGAAAAAAGCAGTCAGATATTTTATCCATACATACGCCCAGGTGAAGGATTACCTTACAATTTTTTAGATATACATAGTAAAATCTCGTTTTCAGGCAAAACAGGCAATAAATTTAATGTATTCGGTTTTCATAATGCAGACAAGGTAAATTTGCAGTTTCCGTCTAAACTACAATGGCGCCAATACGGCGGAGGTACAAACTTTTTACTCTTACCTACTACGGCATCTACTATTATTAGTGGAAATTTTGCATATTCTAATTATATTTCAGAAATTCAAGAAGCCAAAGGTTCTTTTGCCCGTTCCAGTCAGATTGGAGGATTTAATGGTGCATTAAATTTCTCATATTTTATAGGTAAAAATGAAGTAAAACTCGGTTTTGAAGTATATGGATTTACAACAAACTATAATTTTATCAATGCACTCGGTACAAAAATCAATCAGGAAGAGTTTACTACCGAAGCGGCTACTTTTGTCAAATATAAAATTACCAAAACAAGGTATATTTTAGAACCTTCTTTACGTTTCCATTATTATGCATCTAAAAATTATCCTTCGCTTGAACCAAGAATTAGTGCAAAATACATTATTACAGAATTTTTAAGGATTAAACTTGCAGGAGGTAGATATTCTCAAAACTTTGTTTCTGCTAACTCAGACAGAGATGTCGTAAATTTATTTCAAGGGTATTTATCTTCTCCCGAGAGTGATATAGCCAGTCAGATTTACAATCACCCTATGCAAATTGCGTATCATGCCGTAGGTGGCTTTGAAATTGATGTAACCAAACGTATTACTTTGAACATAGAAGGATACTACAAAAACTTTTCACAAGTAACAAATATCAACCGTGATAGATTATTCCCCGAAGAACCGCAGTTTATTGCAGAAACAGGAAGAGCTTTTGGTGGCGATATTTCTACTAAATGGGAAACTAAACATTATGCGTTTTCTTTGGCTTATACCATTGGTAAAGTAGACAGAACTTTTAGTTACAAAGGGGTTACTACTACTTATTATCCCGTTTTTGACCGCAGACATAACCTCAATACCGTAGTGAGTTATTTTTGGGGCACAGAACCTAATAAATGGGAAGTCAGTATTCGTTGGAATTTAGGTTCGGGGTTTCCTTTTACACAAACGCAAGGCTTCTTTGAAAAAATTATCTTTGAAAACATCACTTCGGATTATCTTGCTCAAAATGGAAATCTGGGTATTCTCTATGCACCTATCAATGAAGGCAGAC
Organism: uncultured Bacteroidia bacterium; assembly: GCA_938028625.1. GTDB lineage: Bacteria > Bacteroidota > Bacteroidia > JANWVE01 > JANWVE01 > JANWVE01. The sequence continues at coordinate 5,894 of CALIZB010000104.1, forward strand.
TGCCTTACTACCACAGAATGGATGCTTCTATTAAATACTCCCGTAAAATAGGTAAAACAGAGTTAGAAGGAGTTGCCAGCGTGGTAAACGTATATAACCGTCAAAACATCTTCTACTTTGACCGTATTCGTTATATTCGTGTAAATCAGCTACCTTTTTTACCTGCCGTAGCGATTAACTTTAATTTCTAATAAAATTTTAAGTTCAGTATAAAACTATCAGCCGTAGCGAACATGTTACGGCTTTTTTGTGATTAGTTTGTATATGGATACAGGCATGTTGCTTTAAATTTTTGGGCGTGTCCTTCACCCTTCGGCAAGCTCAGGGTTCAGGTCGGCGTGCTGCGGGCTACGCTAACGCTTCGGTGCTTTGCACTGTGTTATCACACACCCTTCGCATACCTCACGCATATATGCTCAATTGCGTATTATTCTTGGTTGTAATCACATTCCAAAGTCTCACAATGATATTCAGGAATAATAGCAATAGTAGGCTTTTGAGTATTTTCTCCATTTTTCTTGGCATTAAGCATTTTTTGGATAATTCGGTTACGTTCTTTTTGGATATTTTCGCGTAATTGTTTATCTCTTTCTATATCAAAATAGCAAATGCCATCTACATAAGTTTGTTGAACTTTGGCATATACAGAAAGTGGGTCTGCTGTCCAGAGAACAATATCCGCATCTTTACCTACTTCAATACTTCCCACGCGGTCAGCGATATGTAGCATCTGTGCGGGATACAGGGTAGCCATTTTAAGAGCTTCTTCGGGCTTCATATTTCCGTATTTTATTCCTTTGGCAGATTCTTGGTTAAGTCTTCTTCCCATCTCGGCATCATCAGAATTGATAGCGGTAGGAATGCCCATTTGTGTTAGAATAGCGGCATTAAAGGGAATAGCTTCCATTACTTCAAATTTATATGCCCACCAGTCTGCAAACGTAGATGCGGCTACCCCATGCTGTTTCATTTTATCCGCAACTTTGTACCCTTCCAAAATATGCGTAAAAGTATTTACTTTAAAGCCAAAACGTTCTGCTACACGCATTAACATTACAATTTCAGACTGTACATAAGAATGACAAGTAATAAAACGTTGATTATTCAAAATTTCTACTAATGCGTCTAATTCTAAATCCCTGCGCGGCGGTATTTTACCTTGTGGATTAGCGTTATATTCTTGCCATGCTTTCTCATAATCTTTTGCCCTTTGAAAAGCATCTACAAAAATTTGTTCTACGCCCAGGCGAGTTTGCGGGTAGCGCGTATTTACATTATCGCCCCAGTTAGATTGTTTTACATTCTCGCCCAAAGCAAATTTGATAAAACCAGGCCAGTTTTCAAATTTCATCTCTTCGGGAGAACGCCCCCAGCGGAGTTTAATGAGTTGAGTTTGTCCGCCGATACAGTTGGCCGAACCATGTAAAAGATGCGAACTCGTTACGCCGCCTGCTAATTGCCTATATATGTTAATATCATCAGAATTTACAACATCGCCTATACGCACTTCGGAGGTAACACTTTGCGTACCTTCATTAACCCCCTGACTAATAGCAATATGTGAATGTTCATCTATAATTCCAGGAGTAAGGTGCAAATTAGAACCATCAATGGTTTTTGCATTTGATGCGGACAAATTTTGTCCAATCTGTGTAATTTTTCCATTCTGAATAAGCACATCAGTATTTTTGAGAATGCCTTTGTCCGTGCATGTCCATACAGTTGCATTTTTAATGAGTACAGTTTCTGATTTAGGTAACTCTGTCCATCCATAAGCCATATTAGGATAAGTGACCGTGCCAAAAAACGGAGTTTCTTTTTTTACAGAGTCTTTTTTAGTCTTTTTCTTGTCGTTTTCTGCGGGTGCATTAGCTACATATTTAGCGTTCCATAACACTATTTTACCTTGAATAAGCCCATTTCCAATAATTTGAAGTGGTTTTTTATCTTGAACATATCCCATTAAAAAAAGCGTACCTTCATAGCCTAATTTTTTGGCTTGGACTTGTATAGAAATTTGTTTTTCTTTTTGAGTAACTGTAATTTTAAGTGTATCCTTACCTAAAATCCATTTATGAGATAGATTTTCTTCATCTTTGCCTGAAATCAGCCATTTTATAGTTTTGTTATCTAATGTAAGTGCATATTCTCCGCGTATATCCATAGTAGGAATGGGAGAAAACTCGTATTTTTCGCCACGTACCCAGTGTTGATAAATAACATTCTTTTCTTTAAAGAGAGAGTCTTTGCAGACTATAAAATTAGCTAATTTACCTTTTTCTAATGTGCCAACTTGTTTATCTATACCCAGTAATTGTGCAGGTACAGTAGTAAGTGCTTCAAGCGCGGCTTTGTAAGATAAACCTGCCTGCATGGCTTTGCGGATATTGGCATAAAATTTTTCTTTATCTAATCCTTGACTGGTTAAAGCAAAAATAATCTGATTTTTTTCAAAATAAGCAGGATTAAGAGGAGCGCTTTCCCAATGTTTAAGTTGAGATAAAGAGAGGTTATCTATCGTATGAGGTTCTGAAATATCATAAGGTGCAGGAAAATTTAAGGTAAGAATAGCAGGAATACCTGTTTCTTTGATATTTTGAATCCGTTTGTATTCCATTCCTGATGCGCGTACAATCATGTTCAGATTAAATTCTTTGGCAATTTTTGCCGCGCGTAAGTAGCGTAATTCATCACTTACTTCAAAAACGTATTTACCATTAAATTGACTTAATGCTTCCAAAGCAAGATTTTTTTCGGGAGCTTGTTGATTAGGATTTTGAGAATAGGCTTGCCATGCTTTTTTGTACCAATCTGCATCTAAAAAAGTCTGCCGAATGAGTGCAATAGCGCCCATCAGCGAACTCGGATAATCATCAGGAGAACTGCCTTTATCAAAGCTCATCATTTGAAAATCAGGAACAGCGAGTAGTTCTTTTTTTTCTTTACTTCCCGTAGTATAGATAACAGGACTTCCTCTGAATATTCCGTCAGGAACATGAGTAAGAATTGTTCCTATGCCCATTTTACGATATTTTTCTGCATCTTTTTCAGTAAATGTAATTTGTTCTACGGCATTAGTTTCAGGTTTTACAGCGCTATTCCAATAGTGTTTTACGGTTTTTGCTTCTTTTTTCTTGCTTGTATCAAAAATGGCATAAGCATCTATCAACGAGGGATAAATGTACCTATTCTGTATATCAATAACGGTGGCATCAGCAGGAATGGGAATATTTTCGCCCACATTTTCAATGTAGCCATCACGAACAACAAGCGTTCCTTTATTCAGAATTTGATTTGGATTTACTGCAATCCGAGCATTGACAAACGCATAACAGCTATGTGTGTTATGATATACGTCTTTCAAAGGTTCTGTAACAATCTGTCCATAGCTAAAAAATAAGGTAGATAATACTATTGTCAAGCAATAAATAATTAAACGCATACTACAAAAATAGAGATAGTATTCTGTTATACAAAAAAATATGTATCTTTGAACATGAAAAAATGGATTGTAATGATTTTTGCTATTCAGAGCATACTTGTTTATTTTGGCTGTGGTAAAAGTCAAAGTGCTAGAACACACTATAAAACTATATTTGAACAAGAACAAAAAGTAGCTAAGGCTACACAGGATTTTTCCAATGCTTTGGAGAAAGGTATGGCAGAAGCAGAAAATATCCAAAAACACCTTCCTGAAATAGAAAAAACGTATCAAGAATTAGGAAACACCTTGCAAAATGCAATAAATAGCATAAAAAATGCAAACAGTATAAAAAATGATGAAGGTTTTAGGGAAAGTGCAATAGCTTTATTTGAGTTTTACCAAAAAGTGCATAAAGAGGAATATAAAACTTTGGTAGAACTTTGTAAAAAAGGTAAATTTAATGACGAAGAGTTACAACAGATGTCTTTAATTACAGAGAGCATAGATAAAAACGGAAAACCTTTTGAGGATAGACTTAAAGGTGCAAAAGCAAAATTTGTTCAGA
>CALIZB010000105.1 GCA_938028625.1 uncultured Bacteroidia bacterium
AAGTACAGTGTATTTTTACCTGCTTTGATATAATCTTGATACAAAGTAGCTACTTTTTTACCTTGTACATCTGTAATGTATATGTGTGCAGGTTCTGTGGCAGGGTGTTCAAAAGTAATATTCATTTGTGTATGCACAGGATTTGGATAAATATTGAAATTTTGTTCTAATTTAGGAGTTTCTGCAAGTTGAGTAAGTATTGCGTTAGGGTGTGCAAGTTTGGATACCCAGGCTTCGGGTTTGCCTACTGTACCATTGATGATGCCCCTAGAACAAGCCGCCCAAGCTATACCTGGTTGATTATATTTTCTTTGAATACCTGTATAATCGCCCCATCGTTCAGGTTGACTACCTAACTGCCGCATACGAGATGTACCTAATTTAATTCTAATAGGATTAGAAATTTGCATAGCATCATCAACAAAAACTGCAGAACAACCTGCAAAAATACTATCTCCGCTATGGTTAAAAGCAATTAAAGCACTGTTTTCAGCGGCGTTTAACCCCGCAAAACAAATAGAACCATACGCATTATGCAATGTATCAGGAATGAATAGTTCATCAATATTTCGTGTGGTATTGAGATTTTTTATTCGTCCATATAAAACAGAACTTTTATTAGCAGGCATTTCACGGGCATTCATAACAAAATGAATTTGCTGATTATGATAAAATCCGTCTAAAATACGGCAATCATTAGTATTTAAGCGAATAGTGTCATTTTTTTGAGGAGCATTAGGGGGTAATGTGTAAGGTTGTACATCAGTACATAAATTCATACTCAGCACAGGGCTGTTAGGTATTGTAGTGTTTATTTTGAGTAAAAAGAACAGAGTATCATTATTAGCTGTATGGGCTTTGTTGGATAAAAAATACATACTATCGCCGTAGGTAGTCATACCCCCTTTGATTGGAGTAAGGTTGAATAAAGGATTACCTGCGTATTTGATATTGTGATAGTATTTAGTGTCTCCTGTACCAAAAGGTGCTCCTGTGTAACCTTTTACTTTATTTATCTGCCATATAGTAGATTGCTTGTATCCTGAATTATTTACCGAACCGTTGTAAAATGTGTTCACTGTTACAAACAGTTCTGTATCAGAGATAGCAATACTGGGATAATCTGACCAAGTACTATCATTCAAAGGATTTCCGTCAAGTTTGTATACCCACCAGCCGTTTGTAGGATTTGCTGTTTTAGAAAAACAAACGTTAATTTTTGTATTTTGCCAAGTGTATCCTGTAAGAAAAACTAATATAAAACGATTAACAGCAGGGTCATAGAGAATTTTTGGGTCATAAGAAGAACTCATAGAAGTGTATCCCCCAATACTGTTCAAAGACTGAACACCAAAATACGTACCTGTTTCATTGAATATACGAAGGGCTGTATTTTGTGCCGCAACGATTATTCCGCTATCTGATATAGCAATGTTGTTATCATTTGGAATACCATTAGGAGAGTATGCCGCAAAATTTGTAGAAAGTTGCGGGGGGGCAACCGTAGTTATTCTTTGATTTGCCAATTGATGTGGTAATGTAGGTACGCTTAATCCGTCTAATTGTTGTTTTATACTGTTTGTAATTTGCTGTTCAGGATTGATCTGTAAAGGTGTGTTTTTAATAGAAAATTCCCATTCATCGGCAAAAATAGTGGCAGAATGAGGTACAATTTCTTTACCTGACTGACTTTGATAAACAAATTGTGCCTGAGTATGAGAATAACCGAAGTATAACAAGAACAACGTAATAAACAACTTTAAACGCATAATCAAAATTAGGTAATTTTTTTTACATATACAAACTTTTATGGATTAAGGCATGTTTTTTGTAAATAAAATAGGAGTTTCACAGTATTTAATAGTTGTCCTTTCGTAAAATATGCGTTTGCTATCCAAAAAAGAAATATTGCTCTTGATTGCCAGTTCTGATGATTTTCATCAAAAAGATATACTTAATTTTGAAAGCTATCAGGATAATTTTCATATCCAAAGGCTGATAGAAAATCCTGAACCCCGAAGATGGCATCCAGAGGGCTATACAGCAAAACATATAGAAATGGTTTTTGAACAGGTAATCCAGCAGTTTGATATACACTACAAAGATTTTGACCTTCATAAAAAGGACAGAACTGTATTAAAATACGCCGCACTTTTTCATGACGCATGGAAGCCCGAATGTTTAGTATTCAAATCTGACGGTAACCCAAGTAGTCCAGGACATGCAGAACTTGCGGCAACCCAACTGCATCACTTAGCTATGGAACTCAAAAATATTTCATACGCACAGGTATGGGACTTGCTTAAATTAGTGGCACAGCACATGGAATACAGAAAGCTTTTGCACAGCAGTTTTGCACAGCAACAGGAGTTTTTCAGTAAAATAAACCACCCAAATCTACTCTGTTTTTTTGGTGCCTGTGATTTGGCAGGAAGACTGAACAGTAATACTGAAACTATTTTCGAAGAGGCCAAATTGTGCTATCACACCTATATACAGGAAATACACCTTGCACAAAACTAAAATGTGTATGCTTGTGTAAAAAGCAGTTGTGAAAAGATATCTGTACTTGCTTTTTATTGCAGGCTTTTCTTTAAGCACCACGATTGTTTTCAGTCAATCTGTGGCAGGCATTTATATTAACATTACGAATGGTTTAGCATCTAACACTATATATGATATTAAACAAGATGAAAAAGGCTATATATGGATAGCCCATACTAAAGGAATAACTCGCTATGATGGAAAAAAATTTAAGCATTATTATAACAACATTCAGAGTTCGCGTTCCTTAACCAGTATTCATTTTGACTATAAAGGAAGAGTATGGTGTCAGAATTTTGCAGGAGAAGTATTGTATATAGAAAACGACGAGTTGCAAATAGAAACGCGTATAGAAAAAATGAATAGTTTTTCACCTATCTTTCTTAGCAAAAGAACGTTATTTGTATTACAACACAGACCATGAAGTAAAAGTATTTGATATTCAGAAAGGCGAAACTAAGGTTTTATTTCATGATTATTCTACTCATACAGGTATTACTTCTTGTTTAGATTTAGATAGTATCGATTATTATTTTACTACGAACAAAAAAGCCATATATGTAACATCAATAAATAAACCTATACAAAAAATAAGAGCATTAGAAAAAGACTACGGAAACCATCATTTTTTCAAGGTGGGTGATAGTTTATATATTTTTCATAAGGTACATAAAGAGTATTATGTTCTCACCCTTTCTAAATCATATACACATAAATTGTCTAATCATAGTACATTTTTACATAGCATTCGTACAGATCAACGGAAAAGAAAAATTTATCTATTAGGCAGTGATGGGATTGATGTATTAGATACAAAAACAGGTAAAATAACGTTGCTCATAAGTGGCATAGTGGCTTCCAGTTTTTATGAAGATAAACACCATAACTTATGGATAGGCACGCAAGATGAGGGAATTATCTTTGTAAGTAACCCTGAAATCAAAAAAATAACGAATATTCAAAATGCTATAAGCGGTTGTACGCTCAATGATAGCATAATTTGTGCTGGGGACAACAATGGAATAATTCATTTGATTAACACGAATAGCATGCAAAAAACTAAAATGTTTGATACAAAAATTCAACATGAACTAACTTGCATGAAATATGCACACAATCAGATGTATTTAGGTTCTTTTGGATTAAATATAACAGATTTTTCTACCACTAGATACATATCTGAAGCGGCCATCAAAGATATAGATACCTTACCTAATGGATTATTAGCATTAGCTATTTCAGGGGGTGTTGGTTTATATCCACATGAAAAAGCAAAGTTATACTACAAAACCAGACCATATAAAAGTAAAATCAGTTTTGTAGATATTCCTAAATTAGGCAGATTTAGAGATGTACTGTACCACAATAATGTATTGTATGCTTGTGGGAATATAGGTGCATATATGGTTACACCTCAAAAAATAGAAGAAATAAAGTATCAGAATACATCCTTAATCAGTTTTGCACTTGCTCCATTTGGTAAAGATTCTATTCTTATCAGTTCCAACCGCTATGGTTTATGCATATATTCAGAAAACTACATATCCGTATGGGATAATCCTTATCAAAAAGACTTTTTAGAGAACCCTGTTCTTCGTATGGAAAATTCAAAAGATTTTATTTGGCTTTTAAATGATAGATTTGTATATCAAGTAGATAGAAAAACAAAAAAAATAATGCGTATAGACTATTTGTCTGGCCTGCCCATGTATGAGTATAAAAATTTGTTTATTCACGATAATAAATTGTTTTTATGCACTAATAATGGTATAGTATATTTTCCTGAAAAGACTTTGTTTTTGAATAAAGGTGTTCCTAATATCTACATTACAAAAATACAAACAGAAAAAAATTCTTACTTTGCAAGCCCTGCATTATTAGCACTAACATCAAAAGAAAATAATGTAACCATAGATTTTGATATCCCTTATTATAATCAGTTAACCAATTGCCACTTATTATTTACCACCAATGGTATACAATGGGATACTATCAGCAAAAACTTATCCTATATCTCACTCCGAAGTTTAAGTAGCGGAACTTATCAGCTACAAATGAAACTTGTAGATGATAAAGGTATAGTATTGAGTACTTCTAATAAGATATACATAAAAATTCCTCCTCCTTGGTACAAAAGTATATGGTTTATTGTTGCTATATTCATTTTTGTAGTAAGCATAATTATTGTTTTTTTCTGGATACGAGAAGAGCAAATAAAACAGAGAGAGGTTTTACAGTCTGAAAAACTAAAATTAGAAACCGAACTACAAAAAACTTTGCTCAGCTCTATCAAATCACAGATGAATCCGCATTTTCTTTTTAATGCACTCAATACCATTCAGAGTTATATTTTTATGAATGAAAAAGAAAAAGCCAGTTTTTATCTTGTAAAGTTTAGCAAACTTACCCGCATGATATTAGATTTCAGTACCAAAGAAGCAATACCCTTAACCGAAGAGATTAAAATTTTGGAATTATATTGTGAATTAGAAAAAATGCGTTTTGAAAACACTATTGATATATCCTTTTATGTAGATGAAAAACTAAATACAGATTCTATCTCCATACCTCCTATGCTTATACAGCCTTATGTAGAAAATGTATTCAAACATGGTTTATTGCATAAAAAAGAAGACCGAAAACTCTCTATAGAGTTCTTGTACGAACCTGATTTACTTAAAATAGTAATTGATGACAACGGCGTGGGGCGAAAATTTACACAAATGCTCAATGATAAAAAAAACAAACCTGTTTCATTTTCTTCTAATGCTACAGTCAGACGTATTGAAATTATGCGTAAGTTAGCAAACTTAAATTACGAAGTGCAAGTGATAGATAAGTATAATGATATGCAAGAAAGCACAGGTACTACGGTAATTATTCATATTCCTATACATCATTCAGAAAAATTATGAATACCATCAAAGCTGTTATTATAGATGATGAACCTAACGGAGTAAAATTACTCAATGCTATGGTAGAAACTTATCTGCCGCAAGTTAAGGTAGTAAGCACGGCAAATAATGTGTTAGATGCTGTACAAGCCATTAAAATGCACCAACCTGATATTGTGTTCTCAGATATAGAGATGCCTGTACATTCAGGTTTAGAACTGTTAGATTTCTTTGAAGAAGATGAAGTTAATTTCAGAATTATCTTTGTAACCGCATACAATCAGCACGCTATTCAGGCAATAAAACTGTCCGCATTAGATTATCTCCTTAAACCTGTGGACCCTGAAGAACTTGTACAAGCTGTCAATAAACTTGAAAAAACACCGATTAAAAACAAAGTAAATGTACTTAAAGAAAATATACAATCTGATAAACCTAAAAAACTTGTTATCAATCAAAAACAAAGTATCAGAATTATTAATATTGATGATTTGATATGTGTCAGAGCTGACGGGGCATATTCTATTCTCATAACCCAAGATAACGATAAAATTATTATCTCTCAAAGTTTAAAGCAGCTGGAAGAGCAGTTACATGGACATAATAAATTTATACGTTGTCATCGTTCTTATATCATCAATATAGAATGTGTAAAAGAAGTGAGTAAGAGCAAAGGAAAGATTATACTTTCCAATGGTGAAGAAATATCTGCTACTTTAGAAGGAATAGATGAAGTTATTCAAAAAATCACTTCTTAAACAGCAAATCGTTTGTCTGCTTCAGAATGCAGTTTGAGAAGGATAAAAAATCCCAAAGAAAATGCAATCAAACTTGAACCTCCATAACTAAAAAAAGGAAGTGGTATTCCGATAACGGGAGCTAATCCCAGCGTCATAGCTACATTGATGGTAAAGTGAAAAAATATAATTCCTGTGTAGGCATACCCATATATGCGGGTGTATACGTCTTTGGCATTTTCCGCAATGTATATACACCGCATAAGAAAAGCAATGTATAACACAAAAAAGATAAAAACACCTCTGAACCCCTGCTCCTCACCTATGGTACAGAATATAAAATCGGTGGTCTGTTCAGGGATATACCCTCCTTTGGATTGTGTGCCTTTGAGAAAACCTTTACCCGACCACCCACCTGAACCAATGGCAATTTTGGACTGTATCACATTCCACCCTGAACCTTTGGGGTCAATGGTAGGGTCAAGCATAGCATAAATTCTGTTTCGCTGGTGCGGCTGTAATATCTGGTTCACGAACATATTGGCAGAGAATATTACAATTAAACAAGCCACAGCAATAGTAAGAAGCGGTTTTATATAAAAACGGTTGATAAATGCCAGCATAACCAAGGTAGGAGCTGTCACCCAGAAAAACAACCATTCCAGCGGTAATATCAGGGCGAGTATACATAATACTGCACCTAGTACAGGAATAATAATAAATAGTGGTGAAAGCCCTTCTCTGAATGCGGCTAGAACAAATGTAGCAAATACCAACGCTGAACCCGTGTCATTCTGTGCAAATACCAGCAAAGCAGGCAGTACAATAATTCCTGCGGTAATAATCTGGTCTTCTTTGTTTTTGAAACTGAAATTATTGTGGCTCATATACCTTGCTAATGCAAGACATACCGCTAATTTGGCAAATTCCGTAGGTTGTATTTTAATACTGCTGCTGATTTTTATCCAACTCCTCGCACCATTGGTACTGGGAGCGAAAAATAAGGTTAAAATCAAGGCAAACAACATTACAGCAAAAAAGGCATAAGCATATTTATTATAATACCATGCAGGATTAACCAATACAAAGATGCCTAAGGCAAAACATGCCATAATCCAGTAAAACTGCTTGCCTGCTTCAAACTTTGTGCTTATCATCTGCCTGAGTGTAACTGTATCTGTTATAGTACCTATTTTATGCTCTGCGGAGTAGATAGAGAACCAGCCTGCTATCAGCAAAAAGGCATATAAAAGCAAACTTATCCAGTCTATTCTGCCAAATAAATTTTGCTCTTTCTTTAAGTCTGTCATACTATTTTTACTTTATGCTCAGTATCATACCTATTTTAAGTATAGTTTTTTGGGTGATATTGTTAAGTTCGCAAAGTTTTTCTATAGTTGTATTGTATTTACGCGCAATGCTCCACAGGTTATCTCCCTGAGATACTACATGGGTAGTAGTAATTGTATTTTTAGGTATGCCGCGGGGCATCATGCTGGCTGTAGCTGTTTTATCTTGTGCAGTAGTATTGTTGGGATTAGCTCCAGATACCTGATTGACATTAGTATTAGTTTTAGTTGTTGTATTATTCACTGTGTTATTTTGTACAGAGGTGTTCGTTACATTACTGTTATAGATAATCAGTTTTTGACCAGGGTGAATTAAAGTACCTGATAAATTATTCCATGACTGAATAGCAAAAGCCGTAGTGCCAAATCTGCGAGCAATAGAACCAAGTACATCGCCTGCTTGCACCACATAAATTGTCTGATTCCCGTTAGTGGATACATTTCCACCTGCATAGTAGGTTTCTTTTGGGGGAATTTGTTTTTTGTTTTCTACTTCTGCTATAAGTTTGTTCAGACTGTCTTTTAAAGTATAAAAGAACTCTTCGCCTTTTTTGTACACGTTGTAGGACTGCAATAGTCCCTGTGCCATGAGTGTTCCCCTGAAACCGTATCCCTGTGGGGTTAAATGGATTCTGTCAAAGCCAAAAAGTCCTTCTTTCTGCCACAGTGGCACGGCATATCTGCCCCCGCTGATAGCATAATTATCCCAAAAACCGCAATTATTATCAAAAGCCACCTGTTTTGTTACATCACGAGCATCTTTACTCCAATTTCTGTTATAGTACCTGCGATAATAAAACTCATGGGGAGAGGAGAGTAGAATACTTGCATTAGGACACCACTGCTGAATACATTTTACAATTTGTGTCAGTCTTGAAGTATAACTTTCTTTATGCACTCCCCTGCCGTAGTATTCATTTCCACCCATATCTATAATAACCAAGTCTGGGTTCATTTCTTTAATCTGGCTTTCCATTAAATTTTGCCTTAAAATAGCTTCAAAAGGAGCGCCGTTTATCCCAACAGCATGATAAAGAATACCATTTTCATTTTCTAATTCAAAACTTAATCCATAAAGTTCAAAGAACTTTGAAGTAGTTACAGTAGTGCTATCGTTAAGTTTTTGTGTTACTTTTTCCATAGAAAGCGTAATAGTTTTAGTACCTCTGGGTACTTTGAAGGTCATATATGGGAGCTTTGATGCGGTATCCGCCACACAGTTTACGATAAAAGAAGCAGAGTCATTTACAGTAACTTTAAGGTTAAAGGTATTTGGAGAGCGTTTGTAATACAGTTTGACCATATCAAAATCTGCTTTGGAGGCTTCATTACGAAAGCCTATTTTTACAGATGCCGTTGGGTCAGAGGTATGGGCAGTAGCCCCTGTAATGCCAATATCAAATTTACGTTCTCTGCGGATGTTAAAATCTCCTTCCCATTTACCTTTTACTTCAGAATAATGCGTGAAAGCATTATGTGTACCTGCGGCACGGTACGGAAATATCATTCCTCTGCCTGCATAACCAAATTCTTTTTGTAAAATATTTCTCAGGTTGTAAGAATATCCGTCTGGCTGTATGTGTGAGTCGCCTATGTGTACTATGGTTATTTTTCTGTTTTTAGCTTGTGGTAATGCGTCATAAAACTTTTTCATTGCTTCGTGATTAGGTTGTTGAATAAAATTTATACTGTATTCTATAAAATCGTATTTTTTGTTCACTATACCCGTATATTCCACCTTGTAAGTGGTATCTAATTCATTATGAGTAAGATTAACTTCAT
>CALIZB010000106.1 GCA_938028625.1 uncultured Bacteroidia bacterium
TTTCTTTATTGTAGCCTTAAAATCTACTCTATACACGGAGAAATAATCGGTTTCAAGGTTAAACTCTTGGGCATTAAATTCTAAATCTATGACTTTCATTTGAAGAATAGCCGAGAGCATGAGTGTTGCCGATTTTTTATCCTGCATCAAATACTTAAATACAGAGTCATAAATAGGATTGGCAATAAGCATACAACAAAAATACGAAAAAAGCCGTTTTTTTTATTACTAGTGTATGTTTTAGCATCTTGTTTCTGATATATTTTTAATTTTATGTGTATATTAGCCGTATCATTACGCTATGGAAATAGGTTTTTTTAGAATTAGCTGGACGGATATTCTTGACATTGGTTTGGTAGCCATAGTGTTGTATTATGCCTATAACTCTCTTAAATCGCAGATGGCAAATCTGTTGCTGGTAGCTTTGTTTTTCTTTTTTCTGGTGTATCAGATTGTACATGTATTGCAGATGGATTTGCTGATGCACATATTAGACCGTTTTGCCGAAATTGGGTTTGTGATAGTAATAGTCATTTTTCAGCCTGAGATACGAAAATTTATGCTTACATACAGTCATATTCCTTTGTTAGACAGACTACGCAAACAAAGTTTTAACCCTGAAAATGTGCATTTAGAAGAAGTAATGATAGCGGTTAAAGTAATGGCGGCTACACATACAGGAGCACTGATAGTGTTTCAAAAACGAAATTCATTAGAAGAGATAGTAAAAAAAGGCGATAGAATAGACTCTGAAATTAACAGTCGTATTTTACTGACCATTTTTCAGAAAAATAGCCCTATGCATGATGGTGCAGTGATTATAGCCAACGGAAAAATTCAGTCTGCAAGATGTATATTACCTGTGGATACAACCTTACAACTACCCGAGCATTATGGTACACGCCACAGAGCGGCTATTTCTTTGGCAAATGAATATGATAGTGTAATTATAGTAGTGTCTGAAGAACGAGGTGAAATATCCGTAGCGTACAAAGGAAATTTACAGACACAGTTAGATACAGAACAAGCCAAAAACATTGTGGAAGCCTATTTGTTAAACTAATACCTCTAAAACAACATGCACTTATCTTACCTTGATTTTTCTATTATTATCCTGTACCTGATTTTATCTTTCAGTATAGGACTATGGTATGCCCGAAAAGCAGGTAAGAATATACAGGAGTTTTTTCTTTCAGGGAGAAATTTACCTTGGTGGTTAGCAGGTACATCAATGGTAGCTACTACTTTTGCCGCAGATACTCCGTTAGCTGTGGCAGAAATTGTATATCAAAATGGAATATCTGGCAATTGGGTATGGTGGAACGCGCTTATTGGTGGTATGATAACGACATTCTTTTTTGCAAAATTATGGCAACGTTCTAACGTAATGACTGACGTAAGTTTGATACAAATCCGCTATTCAGGTAAAGAAGCAAGACTTTTACGCGGGTTCAGGGCAATATATCTTGGTGTTTTTATGAATGCTATAATCATAGGCTGGGTAAATGTAGCTTTGATTACCATTTTACAAGTATTTTTTGATATATCTTATGCAAATGCGTTATACATTACTGTTGCATGTATGCTTTTTACAGCATTTTACTCATCTTTATCTGGTTTGTGGGGAGTAGCTGTAACTGATGCTATTCAATTTGTAATTGCTATAACAGGTTGTATCATATTAGCAATTTTAGTAGTTAATAGTGATAAAATAGGCGGCATTGAAGGACTGAAAAACAAACTCCCTCCTGAAACTTTTCATTTCTTCCCAGATTTCTCTGTACAGCAAACAGGCAAAACTATGGTAATAGGTATAGGTACATTTTTAACTTATATTGGTGTGCAATGGTGGGCGGCATGGTATCCAGGTGCAGAACCAGGAGGAGGAGGATACGTTGCACAGCGTATGCTCGCTTGTAAAAGTGAAAAAGACTCTTTATGGGCAACGTTCTTTTTTCAAGTTATGCACTATGGTATACGCCCTTGGGCATGGATAATAGTCGGTTTATGTGCTTTGGTATTGTACCCAGACCTAAAAGGAGAACAAGTAAAATTTGGCTATGTATATGCTATGCGGGATTTTTTACCTAATGGTTTACGAGGTTTGCTTTTAGTGGCTTTCTTTGCGGCTTATATGAGTACCATAGCAACACAACTGAACTGGGGAACATCATACTGGATAAATGACGTATACCGAATATGGATAGACAAAACAGATGAAGAAAAACGTTTAGTCTGGGCATCGCGCATCGGGACTTTTGGGGTAATGTTAGTGGGAGTATTTGCTACGTTAAATATTCAAAGTATAAAATCGGCATGGGAATTTTTGCTTAATGCTGGAGCAGGATTAGGTTTTGTACTGATATTGCGCTGGTACTGGTGGCGTATATCCGCTTGGAGCGAAATTGTAGCTACGGTAAGTCCGCTGATAGTCTATACGTTTCTTAGATTAACTTTGCCTTCATTAGACGCAAGTACCGTTTTTGCCACAGTAGCTTTCGGTACGGTGTTTTTTACCCTGATGGCTACATGGCTTTTGCCACAGACAGACAGTAAAGTACTGCAAACCTTTTATGATACGATACAGCCCAATGGGTTCTGGAAGCCTTTTTCTAAAAAGTCTGTATCTGGAAAATACTTTCTGTGGAACACCGTTGGTGTATTTATGGGCATTACAGTAGTATACACGGGACTATTTACCGCAGGAGCAATCTTGCTTGGTCAATACGTCAGTGCTTTACAGTATGGAGCTACAGCATTTTTTGCTATACTTATCCTGATTTATCTAAATAGAAAACATAACCTTTTTCAATAAAACACAAATTTTTTATAGCTTTACAGTAAAATTATTCCTATTCAAAATGAGTAGCCCTAAAAAAAAATGGTGGCAGATATGGAAAAAGAAACTGAAAGAATCCGAATCAGAATTAGAAAAGGTTACACGAACCTATAAGGATATAGCCAAGGAACACAAGAAAAAGCAAGAATTTGAAATTATTACCTTACACCAAAAAATAGAAGCGACATACAAAATTATTGTAAGAGTATTGATAGGATTTGTAGCAGTGGCAGTAATTATTGGTTTTATCAAAGAATATCAAAAAGATGACTTAATAATAGAACCTTTACTTGTATATGAAGACCTAAAGAAAGAAGGATATGATGGTACAGTTGTTTGTAATAGCATTGTACAAAAAATGAATGAAATAAAGGAACTTGCTAATACAGCCAGAGAAACACAGGCATTTACCAAACAAAATGCAGTCAAACCAATACAAATGCGGTTACCTGTGGTAGGAAGTGGTTTTTCTATTAATTCTGTGTATGAACAAGTAAAGACAATACTGGGTAAGCCCCCAAAAACGGTTTCAGGTAGTATAATACAGCAGGGTAAAAAAATTTCCATGACTCTTCAAATATTAGGTAAAAACTTTAAAGAAACTCTACCTAACGATAGCGCAGCAATAGAGAAACTTATAGAGTATGCCGCAATTTCTATTATTAAGCAAACAGAACCTTATCTATTAGCGGCTTATTACATACAAAATAAAGAATTTGATAAAGCTATTGAAATCAGTAGGTACTGTCTATCCCACGAACCTAAATCTGACGATAAATGGGCTTATTTGATTATAGGCAGAGCAGAGTTTATGAGAGGAAATGAAAGTTCTGCGATAGAATTTACTAAAAAATCTTTACAAATTGACCCTAAATTTTCTAATGCTTATTTGAATTGGGGAGTTATCTTACAACTCTCCAAAAAAAATAATAACACGGAAGAAGCACTGAAAAAATATAAAACAGCTATTAAGTTTAATTCAAAGTATGCTTTGCCGTATGTGAACTGGGGCTATGTATTATTAACACAGCAAAAATACGCAGAAGCATTAGAAAAATATAAAACAGCTTATTCATTAGATAAAAATGATAAAGTTATCTTGCATGGTATTGGTTTAGTGTATCAAAAAATGAAAAAGTATGACGAAGCTATAGAATGGTATATAAAAAGTAAAACTATAGACACCAAGTACATTAATGCTTACTGGGGAATTATAGAGTGTTGTAAGGAAAAAAAATATGGTATTGATGAGCAACTCTTATATGGTACCACCGAAGATGGACTAAATATTGATAAAAAAAGCACTATTCTTTATTTTGAAGACAAGATATTATACAAATACATACAGAAAGACAATTTCAAAGAGTTGTTCAAAGATTATTACGGTATCACAGTTAAAGATAAAGATTTTATTTTGGAAAATGAAAAAGAAGATGTTGATGCCATTATGTCTTTGGTTATTTCTTTTCGTGAAACTAAAAATTATAAGGAAGCTTTATCTATTTATCAGAACTATAAGAACATGCTAGAGGAAGCCTATCCTTCTGAATTTTTATATGGTTTGCTGGTATGTTATACCGCATTGAATAAACGCGATATGGCTTTACAAACAGCTATAAAATTTCTAGAAACAGATAAAGAAAACAAAGAGTATTTCTATTACAATCCTATACTTATACCTTATTTAGCACATCCAAAGTTAAAAACTTATTTTAATTAAACAGTATGGATAAAAATAGAATAGAATTTTTTATGCAGCGAGCTATAGAACTTTCTCAAATAGGTATGGAAATGGGACAAGGCGGTCCTTTTGGCGCCGTAATTGTAAAAGATAATGAAATTATAGCAGAAGGATACAATCAGGTGATTGCCACGAATGACCCAACCGCACATGCTGAGGTAGTGGCTATACGCAAGGCATGCGAACATTTACATCATTTTCAACTGACAGATTGTATTCTTTTTACTTCTTGCGAACCTTGTCCTATGTGCATGGGAGCTATCTACTGGGCAAGACCTAAAGCGGTTTATTTTGCCAATACCCGTCAAGACGCCGCAGAGATAGGTTTTGATGATAATTTTATCTATGAAGAACTCAATCAGCCTTTGGATAAGAGAAGTATTGACATTTTTCATCTGTATTCCCCAAAAGCAAAAAAGATTTTTGAACTATGGCAACAAAAACAAGATAAAACCTTGTACTGATGATGAAAATTGCACTTGTGGGTATGAGCATGGTGGGCAAAACTACTCTTGCACAAAAAATAGCTTTGAATTATGGTATTTTGCATGTAGATACAGATGCATACATAGAACAAAAGTACAATACATCAATACAAAATTTGTTTGCTAAACAAGGTGAAGATTGCTTCCGAAAGTTAGAACACGAAATTCTAATAGAGATACTGAATACATTTCAGTCAAAATCTTTTATTTTATCCTGTGGTGGTGGACTACCTTGTTTTGATAACAATATAGAACTGCTTAACATACACACATATACTATTTATCTTGATGCACCGCTTTCTTTTTTTGAACTACAACTGAAAAACAATCCCGAATGGAAAAATAGACCTCTTTTAAAACAGAGTAAAAACCCTATCTGTACTATACAAAACTTGTTTGAACAACGAAAACCTTTTTATGAACAAGCCAAGTACAAGCAGACTGTACACTTAGATATAAATCAAACTTTTGATGAGTTAATCGCACATTTAAATATATCTGCTTTTGATGATTAACTAAATACAAGGTGTTTTGTTGTAATAGATAAGAACTAATGAACTACTACTAATTTTTGAGTATAGAATTTTTGTTCTCCTGTACTAATTACATATACATACGTACCTGCAGGCAAGTGGGCTGTGCTTATGCTGATATTATGCGTACCTGCGGAGAAATAGGTAGGTTTTTGTACATATTGAATATGTCTGCCAAAGTGGTCGTATAAAGAAATCTGGACTTCTTGTGGGGAATTCAAAGTAAAACTAATTTGGTTATAGCTTTGTGCAGGATTGGGATAGTTTTCATGCACAATGAGTTCGTTTTCAGGAGAGGCATTCTCTGCCACATACACGCTTCCCGCACCTGAAATAATTTCACCCACAATGTTCACTCCATTAACTGCATACATTTTACCTATACCTTTGTTCAGGGACGCATTTTTTTTGCCCAGCATAATCAAGTCATTGTTATAGATTTTTAATCGTGCAGATTCTCCAATTAAGCCTATATTTTGTGAAACAGGTACATCTATCTGATACCAAGTATCGTTTGTGTTGTTACGATATACAACCCTAAAACTTTTGATGAAGTCATCATAAAAACCAATATAGTATTTGTTTGGGGCAATAGCTAGTGTAGTATGAGAAAAACTTGTTAACGCGGTGTAAGCGCGTTCTTTAATCCAAATTCCTGCTTTTTTGAACATACACTCTACGGCATTAGCCGTGTTATTGTAATACACTATGACAGGATTGTTTAATGCATCAAACTGTAAATCTAAAAATTTACCTATTACGTCAGGATTACTTTCAAAGAGTGTGGTATCCTTCCAATCATTCGGAATTGTTGGGTGCGGATAAGCAAATTTAACTTTATTTGTATTAAAATTTTGGTAAGCAACATGCGGTTTTCCTGTATTATCCAAAGCTAAACTGATAAATGAACCTACATTATACACAGTAGCCGAGTCTACAATTTGTTTTGTCCATGTAGCACCTGCGTCATCAGAATAAGCATACCATACTTGCTGTTTTGTACCAATAGCTCTATACGCTACATGATAACGATTAGTAATGGGCTGTATCACAAAACTTAAATTTGTGCCTACATCATATCCTGATGTGCTATCTACTACGCTAATTTGCCAATTTGTGCCATTGTATTTTGCCATTTTGAGGTCTTTATTCGTCAGATCATAGTACATCATTACGGGGTACTTGCCATCATTATTATTATATTGCAGTTTAACAAAGCGCCCTACATTTCCTATACTATCTATCTTTTGATAACTCCATGAAGCGGTTGTGCCTTTACGTTGTCCATAGTATAAATCTCCGTATATACTTTCGTAATAAGCAACTTGGATAGTATCATTAGCTACATTTCTGTAATCTGAAAAAGAACCATAATTATTCGTAAAATCAATGTATGAGAACGTCCAGGTATTTCCTAAATCTGTACTGTAAGCAATCTTGGGATATTGAGTAATGGCATCATAATATGCAACCATAATTCTGTTGTTATGATAACCAATAGCTATTTTGCGGGACATGGTAGGTTCAGATGTAATAGTTTTAGTTGTCCATGTATGCCCTGTATCCAAAGAGAATGCAAATTTTAGTAATTGTGTGGTAGGCTGATAGTATGCCATAAGCACGGTATCTTTGCCTTTTGCATAAAAATCATTCCAAGTTGCTTTTTCATCTATAGAGATACGATAAACGGTATTATTAGCACGAATGCGTGCAAAAATTAAGCTGTCTGCATATCCTGAGAGATAAGCTAGTCTATTGTAAGACATCCATTTAGAATTATCGGTATTGATGTAAAAATTAGCATGCGAAAGACCAAAATGGGTTAGACCTACATCAAAATTAGTAAAAAAATCAGGGTTTGTATCACAATGGGCAATAGCGGCAGGATTGTAAACACACACAGAGTCTATTTTACTTGTACCATTTTTTATCCATACTGTATCTAATGTTGGGTGTTGTTTATAGTAATATAAGTCTCCATATCCACTTGTAGCAATTACTTCTACCCGTTGCGTAGAAGGATTGATAGATGAAGCCACGTACTCACCAATTGCGCGAGGTGCATACTGAGTATTTGTACCTGTACAACAGTTTCTATCCCAAGGGTGTAGAGCAAAAGCACTATAATTAGAATTTTCTACAAAAGTACCATAAATCTGCTGATTTTTCCATGTAGTTCCATCTCGCCACGCATGGTGTAAATCTAAATCCCATTCTCTTGGGAATATAGTTAAAAAACGATTGTCATAATACAGTAAGTTTGGATTATTACCTAAATTATCAATTTGAAGACTTAATCTAAATGTTTGAACAGCATCATCTGTACCTGCTTTATTGAGAATAATTTCAGGACTTGACCATGTAGAGCCTTTTTTGTGTACGTATAAAATTTGTCCTGCCGCACCTGTACCTGCGGGGAGTTTTTTTACATAAGCTACATGCGGTTTATTGTTACCGTCAATAGCTATGGAAGGATAAAAACCTGTATTTGGAGTGGGGTCTGCAATTTCTTTTACCCATGTAGTACTGGTAGGGGCAAGATATGCGTAAGTCAGTACAGTGTTTTGCTGGTCAAGATATACTGCATGATATGCACCTGTGGCATCTTTTTTCCAGTCTATGTATAATCCTGCATTACTGGTTGTGTTGGTAAGTACATCTTCATAATTCCACTGGGCATACGTGTAGGAAAAAACTACATACAAGAACAAGAAGGTAAACCTTTGCTTCATAACACAAATATAATAAAAACCGTTGTATTCAAAGCAAATATTTTGGTTTCATAGTAGAATTGTTGAATAAAATTCTGTTTTGCATATTATATAAGCAAATTGTTACTATTTTTGCAACGTTATGAGTATTGACTTAAAAAACATTAAAAAAGTTTATTTTATTGGTATAGGTGGAATTGGTATGAGTGCGCTCGCACGGTATTTCAAAGCTCAGGGGGCTGTGGTAGAAGGATATGACAGAACAGAAACTGCTCTTACACAACAGTTAGCAAAAGAAGGCATTGCGGTATATTATGACATAGACACTGACCATCTTACCGCAGACACAGATATTTTTATCTATACTCCTGCTATAAAACCCGAAGAAAACGAAGAATTAGCATATTTAATTGAACAAGAAGCGCCTTTATACAAGCGTGCAGAAGTATTGGGTGCTATTGCCAAAGACTACAAATGTATTGCCGTAGCAGGTACCCATGGAAAAACTTCCACAGCTACTATTGTAACACATATCCTTAACCACTGTGGCGTGGGAGTAAGTGCTTTTCTTGGCGGAATATCCAAAAATTATAATTCAAACTATATTCAGGGCGAAAGCGAATGGTTAGTAGTAGAAGCTGACGAATATGACCGTTCTTTTTTGCATCTCAACCCTTATATTAGTATTATCACCAGTGCAGATGCAGACCACTTGGATATTTATGGAAGCAAAGAGAATATCCAAGAAAGTTATAAGAAGTTTTTAGAACAGACAGACCCCAAAGGTGCTATTATTTATTATGACAATGATGAAAACCTCCGTAAATTAGTAGCTTCTGTCAAAAAAATCCCTCGTGTGAGTTATGGAGTAGAAGATGCCGCAGATTATACCGCTGACAACATATCTTTCAAGTACGGCAAGTTCAGTTTTGATGTACTTAAACATGGTGATGATTATCTGTCTGGCATCAAGTTAGGAGTAGCAGGGTGGCATAATCTTATTAATGCTATGGCAGGGATTACACTGGCAGAGATTCTTGGTCTGGATATGGAATTAGTGAATGAAGCCACTGCATCTTATCTGGGTGTGGAAAGACGCTTTGAAGTTCATACATACCCCGAATGCACAATTATAGATGACTATGCCCATCACCCCGAAGAAATACGTAAAACCTTGGAATCTGTAAAGCGCATGTATCCCAACCGCAAGGTAATGGCAGTATTTCAACCGCACTTGTACTCTCGTACACAACATTTTTACAAAGAATTTGCAGAAGCACTCAGCTTAGCAAATAAAGTTGTTTTGTTACCTATTTATCCTGCTCGCGAACAGCCTATTGATGGCGTAAGCAGTGAAATGATATTCAAAGAAGTAAAAAGTGCGTCTAAACAATTGATAGAGTACAGAGATGCCGCAAGTTATATATATCTCAAAAGTAAAACCTATCCTGTGGTAGTAATTATGGGTGCAGGAGATATAGACAAAATTGCTGACAAAGTTATTGAAAGATACAAAAGTCTGCCTGTATAAACATGTTATCAGATACAGTATACCTTTGGTTAATCCGTTATGAACAAGCACAGGATACTGTGTTTATGAATGAATTTGCACAATTTCTACAAAAAACAGATAAAAAAATTTTTAATCTTGTTCTGTATTCAAATTATGAACAAAGTGTTGAAGAGATATATTTTCAGGCAAAACGCATATCTGGGTTTTTGAGTGAAAATCTGATAGCGAACAGTGTATTCCATTTGCACCAATGGGGGCTTGTAAGCCGTACCGAAGAAAATTATGCTCTCAATACAGATAAATTCTCAAAAATTATGGCTCTATCTTCCGCACTTGTGCTTACTAATGTATGGAATGAAAACCTGCCTGACCTGTCAGAAATACTTGTGGTTTTACGTGATGTACCTGTACAAAAAGCATTTGTTTTTGCTAATAATCCACATCTGAACATTCATACACAGTCTGCACCAGAAGTAGATTTGTTTCCGAATGAAACAGAAACCGCACAGCTATTGGTAAAAATGAGTAGTTTTGTGGAAACATGGGTTTCTCATCTGAATCATCTTTCAAAAGTTATATGAAAATATGGTACTGCATAGACTGACAGAGCAACTAATTAAAATTAAATTTATTAGTAATGTAAGGTTGTAAAAACACCTAAACGTATATTTTTTTAGTAATACTACTTCACGCAAATAATTCTCGCATTCAATTTTTTATTACTTTTGCAAAATGGCAATAATACTATAATTTCAGTATTATACCTGACTATGTACCATAATCATAAATTATCTTAATTTTTAGAGTATATGGAAAAATTATCTGTTTATTTATGTTTTGTTTGCTTTACATCATTTGCTATTGCCCAGTCATGGAAACAGTTAGACAGTTTGGCTTATGTTTATACGGATACCAATCCTGATTCTGCTATAGTATTGTCCCAAAAGGCTATTTCTTTGTGTAAGAAAGAGAAAAACCCTGTTGAATATGGATTATGTTTAGGCACTATGGCATACGCTCAATATAAAGCAGGACATAAGAAAAAAGCAGATAGCATATTTAAGGAGTCGCTTAGTATATTTGAAAGCCGCCCTGAGAATTTAAACACAGACGAGTATGCTACTACTTTGAATTTATACGGCATTTTTAATGAAACCATTCTCAATTATAAGGTATCTTATGAAGCTTATAGTAAAGCTCTGTCTATACGATTAGATAAAATAAAACAAGATAGTGTAAGATGTGCGGATTTGTTTAACAATTTAGGTTCTTTAACACGGCGTATGGGTAGGCTATCAGAAGCAGAACATTATCAGAAAATAGCTATAAAAATGTATGAAAAACGACTTACACAAAAGAGCCATGTATCACCTGATGCCTATTATAGTTATTACAAATCCATAAAAAATTTATGTCATACACTTGAAGATAAAGGTGATATCAAACAAGCAGAAGACCTCTACCAAAAATTGCTAAACGACTTCAAGAAAAGTAGTCAGAGAAATGATGAACTATATATCTTATTACTGCATGATATGGGTGTATTTTATGGAAAAATGGGAAAAATTGAGTATTCAGAGAAACTCTTGTATGAAGCGCTTAAAATTCTAGAAAATTTAAAGGGCAAGAACAACAAAAATTATTTTAGTATAGTGAATAGTATGGCTATGCTCTATATTTATCATAAAATCAAACTCAGTCAAGCGGAAATTTTACTTAAAGAGTTAGCAAAAATATTTTCGGGACAGCCTCATAAAGAAAATGACCTAGATTACTTATATCTTACAAATAATTTAGGTATGCTGTATCTTTACCAAAAGAACTATGAAAAAGCAGAAAAACAATATTTGTATTTACTTCCTTTGTTAGAAAAAAAACTCGGGAAAAAAACTTCTATTTACGCAAGTACGCTCAATAACATGGCAGGAGTATATGAAAACATGAATAAACTGGGCTTATCTGAAAGTCTTTATAAGGAAAGTATTGATATTAATAAAAGCATATTTGGAGAAAACACTGTACAAGTCGCACATAGCTTATCCAATCTGGCCAAAGTTTATTTCTTAAAAAAACAGTATGCACTATCAGATAGCACTTATTCAACAGCACTATCAATCTTAAAGAAATACTACCCACCTTATCATGTAGATATTCTAACACGGCTATTTGATTTATCTAATCTACATATCTACACTAAAAATATTCAAGGTGCATTACCATATATTCAAGAAGTAAAAAACATTCTTACACAATACTACGATGATAATAAATATGCTAAGTACTACTCTTTTTTACTTTTAAAGACGACGTCCTTACTCTATTATAGGCAAGATAAATTTGACTCTGCTAGATACACTCTTAAAAAAGCCATAGAGTATCTTTATGAAGATGTATATAACACATATTCTACTTTGTCTGAAAATGAAAAAATCAAGTATTATCAAGGAAATGTTTATGGGGTGTTAAATCAATTTTATGCATATCTACTATTAAACTCATCTGATAATAAAACAAACCAGGAAGAGAACCTTATTTATGCTTATGAACTCGTAGTCCAAGATAAAGATTTTATTCTATCTTCTCTTAAAGATATAAAAAATAGGATTCTTACTTCCAAAGATACTGTACTTGTAGGTATGTATTACAAGTGGAAGGAGCTAAAAGATAAATATGTAAAAAGTACTACACTCTCTCGTGAGCAACTTCAAAAAAATAAAATAAACCTTGATAGTATACTTATAGAAATTAATAACATAGAGAAAGAACTTACTTATAGAAGTTCCCTATTTCCGAAAAATCAGCAGCCTAGTAATGTAAAATATCAAGAAATTCAAAATAAACTTAACAAAACAGACGCCGCGATTGAGATTATACGTATTGACGCAAAAAATGCTTTTTGGCTTAGCCAAGATAGCGTAGTATACATGGCTTTAATTATGAAAAAAAACCTTAAATACCCTGAAATGATAGTATTACCAGTAGGTAATAGTATAGAAAATCAATACTTTACAAACTATAGAAGGGCTATTCAATCTAAAAGCTATGATGAACTTAGCTACAATATTTTTTGGAAACCTATAAAAGAAAAACTTAAAGGTATAAAAACGGTGTATCTCTCACCTGATGGCATTTATCATCAAATCAATCTCAATACGCTTCAAAACCCTGATACTAAAAAATATGTTATTGATGAAGTTCAAGTTATCAATGTAACTAATACCAAAGACATTCTCAATAAACATACTTATACTACTAAAAACAACTACCTGATAGGTAATCCTAAATTTGATTTAGAAATAAAAACAGAACAAGATAATGAAAAACCTAAACAAGAACGTACTTTTGAAGGCTTTTTTGAAGGCATAAGT
>CALIZB010000107.1 GCA_938028625.1 uncultured Bacteroidia bacterium
ATCCTCCAATTAATTTGACAAAAATTCACAAAAAAAAAATAAAAAACACGGCTTACAAAAAGCAAGCCGTTTATTAGTTCCTTTTATTCATCACTGTTTTTTAATGCTTCATTTTTTAGCACTGTTAATGCTTTTTTCCAATATTCATCATTGACTATATTCAACATATAGTCAACCTCATCCCCCCTTAACTCAAAAGCCCATAAATACGCAATGGGCTCACTAACTATCATTCTGTTCCTAAATCGTTCAATTGTTTTACCTCTTATTTGTTTGCAAAAATCGATAATCCATCCTAATGGGATGTTATCGATATTATCTATCAAAGTTTTTCTTTTAAATTTGGCAAAAAACTTTATTGCTTGTTTTTTGCCAAATTCACAAAATAAATCAGTGGATTGAAGGAACCTAATAGCCTCCCCCACCGTTTGAATATTTTCAACGTCGATTTTTCTTTTCATTTTTTTTCCCTTCAATTAATTTAACAAAAATTTACAAAAAAAAATAAAAAACACGGCTTGTTTTTACAAGCCGTGTAAATATTTATTTTATTCTTTTTATTTTATATGTTAATGTTAACAAACTCAACAACCTATGATTATTGAGTCGGTTCCTGTATTTACGTATCAATACAGGGTCTTTGAGTTTTTTTAAAAATTCATAAATCCAAATTTCACGGATTCGCTTTATATTACAAATCCGCTTTTTTGGATTATAATTTTTTAAAAAATTTGTAAATGCTGTTATATAGTCGTTATCATAGTAACGACTATTGTTTTTAAAAAAGTTTATAAAATCTTTTACTGTTGTGATGTTTCTTGCATCACAAATAGTTGATTTTTTAATATACATTTTACTTTACCCCCTTTTTAAAAAAAATCGTTTACTACATTACAAATATAATAAAATATTTTTTGATATGCAAGCATTTTTTTTATAAAATAAAAATTATTTTCTTTTTTTTCTTTTTTTTATCATTTATTTTTTTATATTACAAATAACCCCGTATCTATACCTAATCCAATCACCTAATTACTCCAACAAAATATGTTATTTAATCCTACGCATTTCTACCTAATCATTTACTCACACAAAAATAATTCTTACCTAATAATATCCACGTAATTGCCTAATACGTTAATTGTAAATATTCTTTAATTAAAATTGTGTATGCTGTTGTTACAGGGCAAACGATTGATATGTAAGTATTTTACGCAGTCGATACACAAAATTTTAACAAATTTTTAATGGCTTATTATCTTAAATAATGTGTAATGTTTGTTAATATTTTTTAATTTTCTAAACTTTTATATTACCTTGTGGTGTTGTATATATCGATAATCTAAAAAACTTTTTCAAATTCTGAATATTTGAAATCGATTTTTGGATTTTCAAAAAACGGAAAGCCCCCCCGCATCACATCCCGAGGGCGTCCAGCCCACGGTATTACCGTATGTAGAATATGGATAAGGGTTACGGAATTGTTTGTTTTAAAATTTGTTTATTTATATTATTGGTTATACGGATTAGTTTAATGAGGTATTAAGTATATGTAGGAGGTGGTAATTGGGTTATATTACTTTAGGAATTATATTAAGTGGAGTGGATTAAGTATGTGGTTTATATGGGGCTTAGATTATTTTACATAAGAAGTTATATTAGGTGGAGTGGTTTAAGTATGTGAAAGATATGGTAGTTAGTATATATTATTTAAGGGATGATATTAGGTGATGAGATTTAAGTATGTGGATTAAGTGGTATTTAGTATAGATTAGTTAAGAGGTATAATGGAATGGATTAATTGTGTTAGGGTTTTTAAGGGAATTTATAGATGAAATTATTTTAATTGAGTACTTAAGTATTTTTTTTGGATTAATTTTTTGGGTTAGTTTTATTTTGATTATTATAGGTATTTTTACTTAGGTAATACCCCTTAGGGGAACTACCTATTTTGATTTAGAAGTGTGGTGGATAGGGGGTTTGCGGGGGTATATAAGAAAAAGAAAAAAAAAGAAAAAAGAACCAAAAAAGAAAAAAAAAGAAAAACAGAGACTCTATATATTTATTTTTTTTTTATAAATATATATATACATATAATATTTAATATAAGCACTTTTCTTTTTTTTTCTTGCATAAATAGGGGAAATTACTTCTTAAGAGAGTAGGTATATGCAAAAATGCTTAGAATTCGAAAAAAAAATTTTTTTAAATTTCAGAAATTATTTGACATTTTAGAAATTTTTTTATATTTTTGTATTTGAATTAAATTTTTAAAAGAATTTTGATTTTTGATTTTTTGTATTTAGATTAGCCGTAAATCGATTTTTTCATTATTTATGATATTTGATATTAGTTAGGTCATAAAAATTGATTGTAGGGCATTTGAAGGGGCAAATTCGGGGTATTTTTGAACAATAGTTTAGATAAAAAAAATTGACTTTATTTTTTATAAACTTTTTCAGGAGGATTTTAAATGGCTTTAAATTGATTTTTTGATTTTTTGCTTCTAATTTAGCCGTAAATCGATTTTTTATTTTTTATGATATTTGATATTAGTGAGGGGATAAAAATCGATTGTAGGGCATTTGAAGGGGTAAAAACGGGGTATTTTTAAACAACAGTTTAGGGGGAAAATGAATGTATTAAAAAAATGGGGGAAATTTTTCCCGCATTATATGCAGGCGAGGAATGACATAGACGTAGTAAAGATGCGGGACAGGATGGGGAACATGCGTGCTTATGGTACGTATTGGTGTATTATTGAGATTTTAACTGAAAGCAAGCGACATGCATTAAAGCTAAGTGATGTGCCGATTATAGCTCTTCAGATAGGGGAGAGTGCGGAGTATGTCGAGACTTTGATAAAGACAAGTGGATTATTTGAATTTGCGGGGGAATATTTTTATTCGCCTCGTTTGATTAGCGTTTTAAAGGAGCTTGAGAAGCTTATACAGCACTATACTAATAACCCAGACCAGCTTACACTCTTTGAAGAACCAAAGAAAAAGAGCCTGGAACAAATGAGTGAACAAGAACTAATTACTGCTATTGCTGATAGTGAGGACTTTAAAAAACTCTGGAACACATACGCTAAGTTTGTTGGCAAAAAAGAAGCTATGTTAGCCTGGAATAGCCTTACTAAACTTGAACGTGCCGAAGCTATCTCTAATGTTCATAACTATTTAAACAGCTTATCTGATAAGAAATATCAAATGAACTTATCTAAATGGTTGATAAATAAGCGATTTAATGATAGTTATGAAACGCAAACAAAAAAACAAATGCCTGAACGTTTGTCGCTTATATTGCAGCTTTCGCAAGTTGGTGATAGCTTTGTTTGGAATGGAAAAAAATATACTAAAATCTCAAATTATGAAGTTAAAGATGAATTAGGTAATTTTGTGCTTATTAATAATTTATATTAGGTAAAAATACTTAGGGGAAAATATGGATAACAAAAATACAACACAAAACAAAAAGAAAGAAGAAAAAGATTATGCATTGAGTACGAAGATTGAAATTGAAGATTTAATTAATGTATTGCCCGCATGGTTTAAAGCAATTAACATTGGTGATTGCTTTGTTCTGAATGATATTACGTATAAAAAAATAAGCAAATTCAGCTTCTGTGCGAATTCAGATGAAGATGATAAAAAAAGAATAGAAATGGAAAAAAATAAATATAATAACGAATATATTAAATTCTATAATATAAGAAAAATATATCAAGAAGAATATAATAATGGCTTAATCGATGCTCAAAACTATAACCGTATGCAAAATAATATCGAAAATGCAATAAATAAACTCGATGATATGTACAGAAATAAACTAACTCAAAATTGTGTTTATTATATCAATGCTAAAAAATTACTGCAAAAGAAATTCGGGATTAGTTGTGCTGACGAAGAAGAATAAAGTGTAATTAATTCAATAAGACATTTTGAAAAAAAATAAAAATTAATTAAATTTATATTTGTGGAAAATTTTATAAAAAGGAGGAAATGATATATGATGAACTTACCATTTAATGAAGAACGCATAAGTTATGCACGTAACTATCTGTACCAGACACTAAGTGAATTAAGCTCATTTATGAAAAAACAAAATATTGATTCTTTCGATATAGCTTATGATGTCCTGTTTAATACCGTGATAAATGACCTAACAAGAGTAATGGCAGAAGGTCCAAGTATAGATAAAAATCAAAAACAAAGATTTATAATTCATAAAAACTAAATAAAAAAATGTCAAATAATACAAATATAAAAGATTTGCTTGATACGTACCAAGCAATTAAAGATGCAATAAATGAATGCCCTATTAATCATAACCTCGATGATAAAACACAAGAAAATATAATAGCCTATGTGCTTGACCAACTGTATTTTACTAATGAAGAAATAAGCCAAGTAATAAATAACCAAAATGAAAATATAACCCAAATGCTAATTGATATTAAAAATAAAAAAGAAAAACAAAAAAATATTACCCTGCTTATTGAATATATCCTCGCTAACTACGAAACATATATAATAAATGACTATAACATAAATAAAGAAATCCAAAAAAATGTACGAACAATAAGAAAAGCAATCGATACTATTATGGAAATAACAAAACAATTCGCCTCATACTACTGTATCCCAGTGTTTAAACTCCTTAAACCAACTAAGTTTAACTCAGAACTAAAACAAAAAAAATATGATATAATAAGAAAAAAATACCTTAGCCTGCTTATTAAACACCCAAAACTAAATATACAAGATGTCGCTTATGCCCTCAAAATAAAAGAAAATGAATTGCTAAATGAAATCGATAACTACGAAAATATAATCAAATATGATATAACTGAAAAAGAAGAATTCGCAACAATAAAAAAATATATCATAGGAGGTTAATATGCTTGACCACGCAACTATTATCCAACTCGTCGCTAAATACCATAACCTCACCGTTGAAGAATTAATGGCACGAAAAAAAACAGAACCAATAGTAATGGCTCGACATAAAGCAGTCTGGCTCATAAGACAATTCCTCAACCTAACACTAAGCGATATAGCTAAAATCTTTAACCGCCACCACGCTACTATATTAAATAGCATAGAAGTAATAAATGCACTGTATAAATACGATACCAAAATAACTAACGATATTAACGTGCTGTCAAGCTATATAGCAGCCCTTAAACCACAAAACCTAAATATAAAAGAATATAGCGAAACAAAAATGAAAGTAACTAATCTCATACTCATCGCTGGACCTATATCTAATGATAATGACTGGGCTAATAAGTTTAACCTACTAAAAATATTCTATACCAGCCTCTATAGAAAATATAACGTTATGACACCACTCGATACAGATGCCCTCGCATATACACTGTACGGAAATACAGTAGGAAAAAATGAATATGAATCTATCTTCCTTTCCCTCCTCTGCCTTGCCCATACACTCGTGCTTACCCCCGATTGGGAAAGCTCCGAATTCGTTAAAATCGAATATAAAATCGCTCAATTGCTAAATAAAAAAATTATATTCGATGACTCCATATACAAAGATAATGATGAATGGCAACCTAAATTCGATGTCCCAAAATCAATAGATGAAAAATGAATAAAATAAAATATTACCTCAACCTGCTTCTACCACTTATCGAAGATGAAATAAAAGATAAAGGAAAATATACAAGCACTAATAAATACCTGTACCAAAATATCGGTATTGACCCCGCTACACTCGCTAACGTCGTTACTATACTAAGAAAAAATGGCTTCAACGTCATTAGAGAAGATGGAAATATAACTATAACTAAAGTTAAACCAAAATTAAAACAAGATGGGTCGGAAAAAAACATTAACATACTTAAACCAAATCATCCGTTCGCTCGGACCAGACCAATATAAGGTCAAACTGTTTAAATCTATACTCGTAAGCCTTAACCTCGCCATCGACCAATATAGAAAATGGGTCAAAGGCGATAAGTATTACTATAAACAAGCCGAAAAATACCTCCACTATACTCAATACCTAACACAAGAATTCCATTTCATACGAAAAGGTTACTACTTCTCACCTAATAATACTTGTGAAGTAAATCAAGCAAATCCTTTATCCTACGGGGGTTACGCCCTGACCGTAGCCCCCGCCGATACCATAAACCTGCTAAATAAAACTAAAGAAATACTACAAAAAAATAATGTGCAACATATCGTTACCTTCGGATTCACTATACCTGGTAATATAGAAGGATATGAACCCCTTATCTGGGACCACCTAACCGCTAACGCCTTCGACTTGTGGACCCCTAAAAATAATCATAAAGAAATACAAAAATTACTCGAAGAAAATAATATCAAATCTATGCTCATAGGTGATTATTACCTACACGTAAGTAAATATCAACTACACGGATGCGTCCACACAAATAAAAAAGTTAGGTCCTGCCTCGCACTCGCTAATACTAATTCCAATCAGCTCCTTGCACAGACTCTGTATCCGATGTAAGCTCATACTTAGCCTGAAAATCCACATCACTCATAACGTGTAACTCCCCATCCGCCGTGTTCAATATCCAATCACCAACCGATAACGTACCCAAAATACCATAATCACCCGCAACCGTTACCTGCTTAGCCGCTACTACAACCTTCTTCTTAACATATTTCTTGAAAACTGACATAAATCATTCTACCACAATAGTTTAACATCAGTTAGTTAAGAAACCCTCTTAACTAAATTAAGAAAATTATTTGTATTTTCAAAAATTATTTTTTATTTTAGTCGTAAACTATTGTTAATATAATAAAGATTAACAATGAAACAAATTATAAAAAATAATGATAAAATAACAGTTAAAGAATATAACCCCAAATTACTCGACCCTAAAAATATTATAAAAATCGCCGATAGCATTATACTAAACGGTCTCGAAGTAATGAATAGTATGATTACAAACGAACTCCTTACCCCTAATCAAAGAATATCAGCCTATTACTCCGTACTCAATACATCTAAATACCTGTCAAAACGATTAATAGATGAACATCAAGCTGGTTTTGAATTAGATATAAATAGCGTAGAGGAACTACTTGATTAAAATAACAGATATATTGCAATTAACAGATAAACAAAAATTAGCCCTAAAACATATAGGAAAAGGGAAAATTATCTTCTACGGCGGGGCAAGAGGCGGAGGAAAAAGCTACCTATCACACGTCGCCGCTAACCTGTTCTGCTATAAAATACCCGAACTAAGATGTATTATAATCAGAGAAACTTACCCCGAATTAGAAGATGTCTTTATAAGCCACCAAGAAGAAAGATTCCCCCCAAACCTGTTCAAATATAAATACCAAAGCAGAAGCAATATATGCGAATTCCAAAACGGCTCAAGAATAATGTTTAAACCACTCGATTCAGCTAAAGCCGCAAGAAAAATAATGGGAAGCCAATTCCAACTTATGATTATAGATGAAGCAAATAACTACGATGAACAAACACTCAGAAAATTGTTAGGCTCAGTAAGAAATACAAACCCAAATATAAACTTCAAATCAACCGTCCTAATGACAGGTAATCCAGGCGGTCAATCTGATTTCTACTTCAAAACAAGATTCGTAAACCCAGACTACAAATATTGGGATAAAGGCGAACTTAAATACAAAGATAATTATGTCTTCATTAAAGCTATGGTCTATGATAACCCATATATAGAACAACAATACATCGATATGCTCGATACACTCCCAGAAGACCTGCGTCAAGCCTGGCTATACGGAAACTGGACTACATTCGAAGGACAATTCTTCAGCGAATTCAACCACGAACACCACGTCATCGCCCCCTTCCCCATACCTAAAGATTGGCATAAAGTTATGGGCTTTGATATTGGATACACAAAAAAACACCCCGCCGTCGCCCTTTGTATAGCTCAAAACCCAATCACAAATGAATTGTTCGTGTTCGATGAATATGTCGGAATAGGCTCAACAGAAGAATATATCGAAACAATAAAAGAAATAATAAATACATATAATATCAATATCGTCTATGCAGACCCATCTATGTGGAACGATACAAAAAAAGATAAACATACAGATGAATCACCAGCATTTATGTTCCTTAAAGCTGGAATACCAATAGTACAAGCAAATAATAAAAGAGTTAACGGCTGGAGAATAATTAAACAATGGCTACATTGGACCGAAAAAAGAAGCTCAAAACTAAAAATCTTCGATAACTGCTCATACCTAATACAAACACTGCCACTTAATAAATATAATACAAGCTCATTGGTAAATAAAGAAGATTGCGATACAAATGGACCAGATGACGCTATAGATGCACTTAGATACGCAATCGTAACTGGCTTCGGATACCCACTCGGAAAAGGAAACGAAATACAAATAACAGAAGAAACAAATGATTTCAAAAACTTTATTGCACTCTACAATGAAGAAATAGTAAAAGAAAATAATAATGATGATGAAGAAGAAAAAATATATAAAAGATATATAAATGCAGATGGATATTATTCTAATTATGCAATGTACTAATGGAAGTCAAACTTAAAATAGAACCACTCGCACCTGAATATATGGCAGACCCAAAAGATGCCAATAATATATACTATCGAGTTATAAATAATATCAAATCCACTACCGAATTCTTCTACCAAAAATATAGACGACGTGTCCTATGCTATGATTACTACAAAGGAAAACAATGGACCCAACAAGAAATAGACCTGCACTACGAACAAAATAGATTACCCGTCGTATTCAATGAAATACAACCTAAAGTCGACCACCTCGTCGGAACTGAAACACAAACACGTATGGATACACGTATCCTACCACGTGAAAAAGGCGATGAAGCAGCCGCTCAACTACTTAACTTCATCATTAAATGGTGCGAACAAATAAACCAAATAGAATATATCCAAACAGAAGTCTTCCGTGATATGGCTGTCGGCGGTGCCTCCTGCGTCGTTATACGATGGCGGTCAGAAGATATTGAATACGGCTACCCAGCTATAGAAAAAGTGCCTATCAATGAAATGTTCTGGGACTTCTCAGCACTCAAACCAGACCTGAGCGACGCAAGATGGATGGCTCGTGTGTCCAATAAAACAAAATATGAAGCAGCCGAAATATTCCCCGAATTCAGAAATGTAATATATAACTCGTCAACTAATGATAATACACCTATACAAATAATTAACGCCGACCACAGAAACCTGGCTATCAATAACCTGAAAACAAGTAATAATATACAAAATGAAATAGTCCAAATTATAGAATACTACGAAAGAAAAAAAATATATGTCTACCTCGTTGTAGATGAAATAAAAAATGACTCTGTTTCATTCACATACGAAAAAGATGCTAATAACTTCTATAATGCACTCATAAACGAATATGTAAAACAAAATGAAGATATAGAAAACCCCGATGGCACACAACGTGTGTATATCGTTACACTATCAAAAGATATAATCACACAAACCATAATCATCGGCGACCAAGTTGTCTCACATAACGACCTCGATATATCCGATTTCCCCTATGTTATCGGGTTCGCTTACTATAATGAAGGTGATTTCTGGTCCTTCGTCGACCAACTTATCGACCCACAAATACTCGTTAATAGATTCTTCTCACAATGGGATTATCAACTTGGACTATCACCAAAAAACTTCATTACCGTTATATCCTCAATGCTAAAAAAAGGATGGTCCGAAGAAGACCTAAGACGAGAAATAAGCAAAACAATGTCCGTTATTCCCGTAATTAATCACGGTGCCGTAAATATACAAGAAGGACCACGTATTACCCCCGAACTATTTCACGGAATAAACTTCGCTATACAAAGAATGAATGATTATGCAGGTGGACGAAACCTGCTCGGATTACAAGAAAATGCCGCTGAATCAGGACGTGCAGTGATAGCCCGTGCAGAACAAGGCGGAATAGGTAGATTACCTCTGTTCGATGCACTTAAACTATGGCGAAAATGCGTCACCGAAAGATTTATATACCTCATAAAAAATGTAATGCCACCAAACCAAATACTTAGAATCACTGGAATAGATGAAGAAGTTGAATTCGTCCAACTCGACGACCAAATAATGAAAACACTACGTGAATTAAGATATGATATAGAAATAGATGAAGCAGAAAAATCAGCTACAATGAAAGAACGAAACTTTATACAATTAAAAGAATTATTCTCAATCGTACAAATGCCACCCGAAATACTCGTACCTATGATGATTGAATACTCAGCACTACCTAAATCAAAAAAACGTGAAATACTCGACCAAATGCAGTTCTACCAAGAATACGTCGCAATGAAAGCACAAAAAGAAAAAGAAGAAAAATTAACACAAGAAGTGAAAGATAGCCTGTTTAAGAAAAAATTAAAAGATGAATTAACTCTTACCGAAAAACTCGATGAAATAGCTGAAAAAATAAAAAAGAAACAAAAATCAATCAAAACTAAACTCGAAGATATAGAACAAATAAAACAAGAAATGGAAGAAAAAAAATATAGTCCAGCTGAATTAAATAAATTATATAATAAACTTAATACACCAGAAGAATTAAGGGAATTACCCAAATTAATGTATAACAAATAATAGGAGCAACCAATGCCAGAAGAAAGAACAAATGAAGATTTATTCGATGAGGGGTACCAAGAATATGCTGGAGAAGAACTCCAAGATGAAATACCCCAAGAAGAAAATATCGAAGAACAAGAACAAACAACAGATGCAACCGAAGAAACCACCGATACAGAATATGTAGAAGTGGAGTACTATGACGATAACGGCGAACTCGTACAAGAAAAATTAACACAAGAAGAATTTAATGAAGCAATTAAATTCTACAAAAAAGGTGCTTATAATACCGATGAACAAAATGATATAGCACAAAAAGTACAACCATACCTCGATAGGTATAAACAAAGTAAAACACTACAATACGTAGACTTCTTACTATCCTCAGGTCTCGACGATAGAACAATCCTGGCTATGATGTATAAAGACCTGAAAGAAAAAGGATACGACCAAACATTAAATGATGAAAATAAAACTAATCAAGAAAGTACCGAAACACCATACTTCGATAATATCGAAGATGGAGTTAAATACTACGTCGAAAAAATAAAAAATGAAATAATCAAAGAACTCGAACCCGTGAAAAATGAGCTTAACCAAATAAAAAGTAAATCAATAATACAAGAGAATATTAAAAATAATGAATACGTCCTTACAAATGCTCTTAAAAAACACGGCTGGGACCCAAATAGATTATCAAAAGAACAACTGAAAAAGATTGTCGATACATTTAATATCATTAATCCAGGAGCAGATTTAGTGCGTACACCCTTAAATCAACCACAAGCTAATATACTTGTAAAAGAAGCACTCGGCTATAGAAATAATAAACCTAATCCACAAGCAGCAATCAAAGCACAACAAAAAGCAATTAAAACAATGCCTGGTACACAATCAGCACAAGTGTCAAACCCCGTCGAACTACCGTCAATTATAACAGCAAAACAAGCAAAAAGTAATTTAAATAAATTATTTAAATAATATGTGTAATTAGTGGAGTGAAACAAAATGTATGATAACAGATTAAGAAGAGGGGTCAGAACCTCAACAACAGTTGACCCCAAACGTATAGTAGAAGATATATCATATTCTATTAGAACTTTGGAGCCTGAAGCAACCCCTTTCCAAAGTGCCGTGTTAAGCGGCTTAATAAGAAAAGGACCGCCACCAAAAGGCGATAAAGTGCAAGTATGTATGGAACACCTCTCTGGGAATATAGACCATGTCTCCGAAATGGAAGTAGGAACAAATGGCTACACCAGATTCGCAAGATTAGCAGTAGACCAAATATTAAGACCAACAACAAGAACACAAATGCTGTACTACCCACAGGATAAGTTCTTTATCATTAATACAGAACAAGTCGTAGAAGTGGTAATGACCCCTAATGCCGCTATAACTGTAAATGGAAGCGAACTGTCATTACCTACCGAATTAACAGGAAATACAACAAATCGCTCATTAGAAGGAACAGTGGTCGTAAGAAATATTAATCCTTACCCAATTATACCCTTTACAACCTCACACGTCGTATTTATGGGACGTACAATATATGAATCCCAAGATATAGAAGGTCCTTCATACCAAGAAGACCCAATCTGGGATTGCAATTACGTCGAACATAAAGAACGAACATTCTCAATGACCGAAGACCAAAGATACTTGATACAAGTACACGGTAAACCAGATTGGAATGACCAACAAGAAAAAGTAATTAGAAGCATAAAACGTGATGTCGAATACACTATATTCTTCGGGAAAAGAGAATATAACCTCGATGTGAGTGGTCGTCCAACAAGGCACATGATGGGACTACACGAAGCAATTAGAACAAATGTCGTGCATTACGACCCCGCTACTATAACCGATTTTGAATATATGTTCTCAAATTTTGCTTATGAATCAGCATTTAGATATAATCCAGATGGCGTTAGAAGCAAAATTATATACGCTGGAGCAAGATTCCTGTTCGATTTTAATATGGCTTTCAGAGACTACCGACGAACAGCCGACCTGTCAGTGCTAAATAAAGATATCGGCTTCGACCTCGATACTTATATCATACCAGGCGGCTTTAAACTCGCTATCGTAAGAGCTGATATCCTATCGCAAGATACAGAAATGACACACTGGGCTTACGTCATAGACCCAGCTCAAGCCGAATTAAGAGTGAAAAAAGACTATGAAGTCATACTTTGGAAAATGCCCAATTCAAGAGTGTATAACGTAACAGTAGAATGGCAAGGCACAGTAGCCTGGCATATAGAACAATCATTCGCATTATTAAGAACATAAAAAAGGAGAATAAAAAATGGGAAGATACATAACTCATATAAGTAATCTGAAGTTAATAAACGAAAAAGGGGAAGTTATTTATAACTTCGGACTTGAAGGGGAACTAATAATAGGTGACCCAACAAGCTTTACAGGAGCCGCAAATAAAATAGACCCCGATAAAATAGTTAAGATTTACGAAACAGATTTATTGGGCGGAACAACTCAAACAATAGAAATAAAAGGACAAGGGTCTTTAAATAAGAAAAATGATGCTGGAGCAGACCTGCCCAAACTCGAAACAGGTTACAGAGGTAAGTTCTTTAAAGCACCTCCTATTACACCTGGTAGCAATACCGTCGCCGCCATACAAGGCATAAGATATAAAGTGCTAAAAGGAACAGTAACATATAAGTCCGTTACCTATAAACAAAATGATGTTTTTGTGTCTGATGGAACAACCACAGCAACAAGTGGTACTGGTCGGTTTGCACTATACTTACCTAAGTTCTTAACAGATGAGTGCTGCGATGATAGTACCGAACATTTTAAAATTAAAAAATTAATGCACGGCGACGAATCAACCGCATATTGGTTCCCAGATGAAGGCGGATTCGTCCCAAGAGCAAGCCTAACCACAACCGATGCTAACTTCTATGGTTGGGTTAGAAAAGAGTAATATTGTTAACAATAAAAGGGTCCCAAAATGATAAATAATCAAAATAAAAAAATTAATATTAAAAATACTATAGTAAAAAATGGACGTGAGCCAAATATGGCAAAAAATGAAAAAGGAGAATATACTCCTAAACCAAATACTTACCTTTCCGATATAAGAGAAAGAGCATTATTTAAAGATGAAACAACAATAATAAAATTTAAGTCTCATAGCTATATTACTAATAACGAAGAGGATATAAATTTTATAGAGTCTCATCCAGCATTTGGACACGGTATATGGAAGGATGCATTCCCAAAAGAAATAACAGATAAGCTCAAACGATATTCAGAGGAATATAGAACGTATCCAATAGAAGAAAAATAAAGGTGAAGAATTATGAAAAAGAAATATAGGCAGGGGAAATTTATATCAGGACAGCCTAAATATCAACCGTCTAAACTTGATGATTATGCGAACAAGTTTTATCAATTAGGACGGCAACAAGCACAACTAAATCAACAGAAAAAAGATATAGAACAGCAAACTATGCTGGGGGCGTTGCAAAGATTAATGCTGCTTCAAGCTCAACAAAGAGTTAAGGATTTAATTAGTGAGCTTGATAGACGTCAACTTGAACTGCTTACAGTTATAGGACAGATTGCACCCCCCAGCTTACCTAATGCACCTACGTTGCCACCAGCAACAGATGCAATGGGTCCAGCTGTACCGCCAATAGGTCAAAATCAAATGGCGGGTGCTATGATGCCACCTAATATACCAATGCAAGGCGGATTTGATATGGGCGGTGGTATGCCACCCGATATGCCACCTGGAATACCTCCTGGTATGCCTCCTGAAACATTAGGGGGGAATCTGCCTTTCTGAGAATAGGGGGTAAATATGGACGCAAGACCTCTAATAAGGCGTGCAAGACTCATATTAGAGGACAACGTAAGTGATGTCAAGAAAGGCATATTCTGGAGCGACTACGAAATCGTACTCGCATTAAATGCCGCACAGAATATGTTTGTGGCTTATTGCGTCCGCAATAAACTGCATAACCACATACAAGGCTTATATAAAAACACCAATTACCTCAATAATAATGACCCACTGCCAAATGATTATATGCACGGCGTCTCCGCACTTATAGGAATAAACGAAAATAACCTCGAAGCAACAAGATTATATTACGGCGGAGAAGCAGAAATATATCGCTATAATGTAACACAATCAATGTGTGGAATAATAGGGAATATAATACTATTCTATATACGTGGTACACCAGCAGGAGGAATATTAAACTATTACAGAAAACCAACATACCTAAACTTCATTAATCCAAGTAATGTAATGGATTTCAACGAAGAAATATACTTCAATACAATCGCCGTGCTGGCAGCAAGAATATTAGGAATAAAAG
The DNA here is from genome assembly GCA_938028625.1 of uncultured Bacteroidia bacterium. Classification (GTDB taxonomy): domain Bacteria; phylum Bacteroidota; class Bacteroidia; order JANWVE01; family JANWVE01; genus JANWVE01. The sequence continues at coordinate 14,983 of CALIZB010000107.1, forward strand.
AAACACAAAATACAAGAGACATAAAAAGACACGTAAAAATGAAAATATCAACCGATAAACATCCACTCAATATAGCTAATTACGTGAAAATATATGATTATGATGTAGAACATATAACAACAATAAAATGACAGCATTGCAAACAGTTAATTATATTAGATTGTTGCTCGATGATACAACAGATTGGCATACAACCACTGAAGAACTGGTAAATGCAGTCAATGACGCACAAAACTTAATTATTAAACATTATTATGTTGAAAATAATGATATACCATTAAGACCATTATATAGATATAGTGATATAATAAGTAATGGTGCTGCTGTTATTAGCCAAAACGATGAACGATACCTATTGTATCCAAGAGCTTGTAGAGTGTTCTATAATATCGAAACACCCCAAGCATCAGTATTCGCTGTTTATAAAGAACCATTAATGTTCGACGCATATATAGAACCATCAATATTGACTGGAAGCCGTTTGCCAAGACAAATTATATATACTATTAAACACGAATACGATAATGTAATACAACGACTAATACCAAGAGTATACCTAAGCGAACCACTTTTACAATGCCAATTACTATTTATAGCTGAACCAAAACAATTTACATTCAATAGGCTAACAAGACAAGGACAAGCATTAGAAATAGATGATGAATACCACATCGAAGTAGCACATGTTGCAGCTGATATATTAATTGATATGGATATTGAAGAAGCACAAAGAGATGTATCAGTCTCACTTGATGTCGTACCTGGTAAAAAAGAATAAAAAAGGAGAAATATGCTCGCATACCAAGATATAACACTTAAAGAACTTATAGATGAAGCATTGCTGCGAGCTAATGCATATAAAATCGGTATCAATATTTCAGAGGAAGAAATCAAATTTTTTGCTAATAAATCAATAAGAGAAACAATAATCAAATGCTTACCATATAAACTGAATGCATTTGTAGCAAGATTAAATGTAACACATAATAGCCTTATACCTCGTAGCTACATTAGATTCATTCGTTGCTTGCTTAAAGGTGCAGAACAAGAAGCCTATAGAGAAGCAAGATATGCAGATGTAAGAGAATTTTACCAGCTTACATATTGGTATGGGAAAAATAAATGGGTAGGGGCAATGAACTACACAGCTATATTTACAATATGGAATAATGGTTATAGCTTGCAATTCAAATGCTATCCAAATACAGAACACGAAACAGGAACACCACCACAGGGCTTTGAATACGCAAACGAAAACTATAGCGGATACCTCGATTATCATTACTTGCCAGAAACAAATTATCTAAACCCAAATGATGTACTGCCTATACCACCTGAATACCAAGAATATCTAATACAAAGCACCGTAATAAAATTAATAGCTAAAAAATTGCCAGAACAACAATTAAAAGACTTATATAATAACCTGGCTAACGAAAGAAATAAAACATATAAATTATACCAGGAACTGAAAGCATCCAAACCCAAACAATTAGATAAATATATCTTCGAGTACGAGGAAATATTAAAACAACAAATTAAAGAGCAGAACAGACTTATATGAATGCACGGGAATATATAGATGAAGTGTTAACACGACTAACAAGATTACAGGTTGTGCTTAAACTTGACCCCCCACAAGTACTTACATATATCAATCGTGCAAGACGTATAGTCCAACAGTTGACCGTTAAGTATGAGCCTGAAAGATATGCTATTATATATGAATTCCCCATCCTTGATAATCAGTATGTAACTGACTTTGTGGATGTGTCATATAGTATGCCTAATTTAAGAGTGTATTACATTAATTTACCAAATGAATTGTTAGATGTATTTGTTTATATTATTCGTTGGATTAAAGATGGGGTTACATATAGAAGCGAAGCAAGAGAACACTCACGATATGAAATGCAAAATATACTAAGAAATACATGGCGTGTCCCTACACCTTATAATCCTGTTTACTGTGTTAATAGGGAGTTGGTTAATAATGTATTCATTTGGCGGGCTTATATGGCTGGTTTGCAATTTGATGAAAATGAAACAATAATGCAATATAATCCAATCGCTGAAATATGGGCAACAAAAACAATCGAACATATCGAAGATTATAATATTACAGGACAACCAGATGATGAATTGTTTATCCCCCCAGCATTTGAAGAGCTTGTAATTAATTATGCTATGCTCTTCTGTTTACAACAGGTACATAACGAATTTGCATATAATGTCGTGATGACAGAAATACAATACCTTGAAAATATAATGAATGTACAAAGAGAAATGGTATTCCAAAAACAAGAATTATTATTACCATCAAAGGAGGGTGAAAATGCCTAAAGTATTAGAAGATTTAGTTAAGAAGATGAAAAAGAAAGGGATGCCCGAAGATAAAGCATGGGCAATAGCAACAGCAACACTACAAAAAAAAGGAGTACTGAAAAAAGGGACACATAAATTAAATAAGAGGAAATAATGGCAAGCACATTCAAAGAACTCTATGATGAGTTCAAAGATGCAGTGAAGATATATACCGAAAAGCTGGATATAACCGAAACAGCATTCGTTAGAATGTTATCACGTGGTATGCAAATATTCCAAAGAGAAACAGAGTATATAGAAAAATGGGCTGAAATAAATGTGTTGCCTGATAGCGAAAACTTCCCACTGCCAGATGATGTACTCAGAATAATTGAAATGCGTGATAAAAATGATTTAGCATTTGTTATGACTGAATTCACGCAGTTTAATCGTATAAGAGAAAATATCGCAACAGGACTAATTGAAACACCACGTGATTATACCAGACACGTATACGCACTCAGAAAAGGATTAGCAAGAATATTCACTGTCTATGCCCAAGAAATACTGATTCACCCCTATGAAAATGATAAATCAGTTAAACTGTATTACATAGTAAATCTACATCCAATGTCAGAAAAAAGCTCACAATGGAATACAGTTGACCCAATAACAGGAACACCTACAGGCTGGTACCCACTGAATACAAGATTTGAAACAATGTTCCATAACGCAATGATAAATTATGTACTGCAACCCTATGAATACGCATTCTTAAATTTTGCTATAGCCGAATATATCAAATCACAAGGAAATATAAATTATAAAGTGTTTGAGGAAATGTTTTACGTGGAAATAGAAAAAGCAAAACTCAATAAACCAACATTATTTAAAGAAGGTACACCACAATATTGTTTGGCTCCACATAGCTAAAGAAAATTATGTATGATTTAATAAAAAATATAATGAACATAGAAAGAGAAAGCGGATTAAATAATAATTACGCTAAATTAATACACAATAGTCTTAATTTACCTAAGTATTATCCCCCACCAATCTTAGAAAAAATAATAGAACAAATACCGAAAAAGAAAAAAAATCAATATGAATTATACTACATAGAAACACCTACAGGTCATAAGATAGAATTACTAAAGGTAAAGAAAGGGAATAAAGAATTTATAATGCATAATAAAATGTATGAGAAACTAAATACTTTATCAGATTATTTTAAAGATATATTAGGGCAAGATATTTTTAGTTATATAACAAGCTTATACAGAAGCCCTGAGGAACAAGAGCAATTATATAATAGGTGGCTTAACAAAGACCCAGATATAGTCCACAAGCCATCTGAAGCCTGGCATTCAAAGCATAATTATGGAGCTGCAGTAGATTTAGCAATTAGTAGGATACCAAAAGAAAAATTCCCTGCTGTTGTGGAACAAATGAAAAGAATAGGATTTAAATGGGGCGGGGACTTTGGTGACCCAGTGCATTTTGAACTACCCGAACTAAATAAATGGATTGAAAAAATAAAACCAAAAAGGAGTAAAAATTGGCATTCGACAAAATAAGCGTAGTCAAATTTAATGGACTAAATTCAACCGTTGCACCTGAACTAATACAAGATGGAGATGCAAGGGATATACTTAATTTCCGAATGGAAAAAGTTGGTAAGCTCGTAAGCCGTGACGGCACAACTATCGGCTTGGAAATAATGCGATGGAGCGACGCTCTACCCCTAAACCCAAATGAATATAAAAACGATATTGCTGTTAATTCATATATCAATAACAAAGGAATAGTCGGTATAGGGGAAATGATATTAAGCGAATATTGGCAAGCAATCGATAGTGATAGGTTTATGGTATATGCTATCAGAGGCGGTGAAGTAGATATCGATGATGAAAATAGATATAAATACGATAATAAAATGGTTTTCCTTATATCGCCACTCACTGGAAGATATAAAAATAAATTAATGGTCTACGGGAATTTACTTATAAAAGATAAAGTGGATATAGACCCACAAGGAATGGGAACAAATTATAGACAATTATATGCCCCTAACCGAAAAATTATTGGCTGGGATTACACAAAAGAAGATAATTGGATAAAACAATACATAGATATGAACCAATATAGATATAAATTAATTATATCTGATAGAACAAACGGGGATATGGTATTAGAAGATGAGTACGATAGAGCCGAAATAAAACAAGGAATAAAAAATGAACATAAGTTAACACTTAGACCTAATTGCCTTGCAACATTCGATATTGATATAGTAGAAATAGATTATAGATTTGGAGCTGATGAAGAAAATGATAAGGAGAAAGGAGTAGAGAATGGAATGGCGTTATATGGATATAAGCTACAAAAAAGCATATTTAAAGGGTCATCATCAAATACAAAACAACCACTATTTGGCGATTTGGAGTATTTTGCAGGTCTGAATGATACAAAGCCAGAAGATGCAGTCAAAGCAAGAAATAGAATTGTGCATTCAATCGATAATAATGCCTTGAAGCTAAAGTTTAATCTTGTTAATATTTTCCCCTCAACTGAATTTAAAAATGGATATCAATACTATAAAAACTTCACTGAAATAAACAGTTTGCAAAGAAGAAATGATATAAAGTATTATTTCAGTAATTATTATAATGATGCTGAGAATTATGATACAGCAAAATCATTAATCTTTGAAGAAGATGAGTTTATAGATGAGAATGGGAAGTTAAAGAAAGAATATGCTTCTAATGTTTATGTGTGGGATAAATTTAAACTAAAATATTATCCCTGCTCAACCATAAACTACATTAATTTCCTAACATTTGCTGATATGTTTTATAATAAGTTAATCCCTAAAGCACCAAGAATGTTCACAATACCACAACGTGAGGGGATAGAAGCAAAAGCACCTGTCGGAATGTATAAATATAGATTTGTATGGGATTATGGGGATGGTGTTTATTCAGCTCCAAGTGCTGAACTTGTTGTACCCGATATTATATATTCCGCTGTAAAAGATGAATATGTTAATTATACCTATAAAGGAGAACCACTAAATGTTAGATTGGGGGCTTATGAACATGAACATTTAAAAAACTCATCTACATCAATAACAAGCCCATACCAAAATAGTACTGATATAATAAAATTCAATATACCATTAATATATGATAATACGAGCCAGCAAAAATTAACACCTGTAGGTGAATTATTATATAAGCTGAAGAAGGAATTATATGGGCAGCAATATCATAGGTTTGGAATAAAAGATAACTTGAGTATAGAAGACATAAATAATGGGGATTCAATTATAAAGGGGGATTTTGCAACGCTTATTACACTTGATTGCACAGCAACAAATCACATAGAGTTCGCAGGCTATATAGCAGATATGGCAGCTGTTAGCACAATCTATGAACCATATTATGGCGGTGCCTGGCAGGACAATGTTGTGCTTTCAACTAACCCGTATACCGCCATAATAAGCTATAGAGATAATATGACACCTGGTTATTTCTGGGGCAAAAGTGTAAAGCTCGCAATCAGCTTATTCCCATTATTAGATATAGAAAAAATTATATCTGTATTTGATAACTATGGTCGTTTAAGAACAGCTTATTCACGACATAGAATAAATCTTGGTGGACAAGATTTATTCCCGAATTATAGAGTTATTATATTTCCTGGATTCAATTCTATAAATGTACAGCAGGGGGGTTTTTTAATAACTGACCCCTATTTTGCAGGGCGACAATGGACAAGTGATATATTGTTTGCGGGACGAAGCGATAAAAACCCCGTAGGAGAAATAGCTTGGCTGGGTATATTCGCCCATCACAATGACAAAAATAATCACCCCGAAGAATACTATTTATCCCAGCCACTGTATTTACTAAGACCTAATACAATAATTAGAGGGGTTAATGTTGCAGAAGATAACTTGAATTATCTAATAAAAATAGAGGATAATGAAGTTGTAAGTAGATTATTGCTAAGTGGGGTACATACAATCAATGTTATAAATTATGATGATGTGTTTAGAATATATGATAAACTTGATTTTGATAGAGTGGTAAGATTAGATTTGAATTTGAATTACACCCAAATCTTTTGGAATGCGAATTCATTGATACCTACTTACTTATATAATCCAAATTTATTAAATACAGTTGAAGAATATAAATTGAATTTCAACAATTTAAAAGCTGATATACATTTCAATTCGACAAGATTTATAGGTCTTGAACAATTATTATCATACTTTCCTTCCTCGTTGTTATTTGATTCGCCACGAGTAGCAATCAAAATACCAAATAATAAAGTAGCCAAAAGAGCGAAAAGATTATTAATCTTCAGAACAAAATCAGCCCTTGCAAATGATTGGACACCTAATGATTATGGTCTCGTAGAAATAATAGACATAGAAAGAGATATAAATGGGGATGTAATAACAACAATGCCTAATGGTGAAATTTATAATGGTATATATTACTTTGATGAGAAAAAAGATAAATATCTTGATTTCAGCAATAATCCCCTTGATTACGAAGGATTAAGATTCCCATTAAAATCAAGATTTAATATCCCAATAATGGAACGAGTATTTTATTTAAATTTTGAAGAAACATATCAACCAATAAAACCACGTGATGACTTAAATAATATATGGAAATATGAAATTGTAGAGGATAGTAATGGTTATAAAGAAAGCACAAATGTAAAATATAAAATAGTATACAAAGACAATGATGGTGTTGTATCAAGAGAATCAGAGACAGTTGAGTTTACTGTACCAGCTGGATATTCAGTGTTGTTTTATTTGATGCCTGCTGGTTATGATGAAAGCATAAAATACCTGGAGCTATATAGACGTAAAAACAAAAATAGTAAGAATATATATAAGTTCTATAAAATTGGTGTTGTAGAACAAAAGGATATGGGTATATTTTTAGATGATGATAAAACAGAGGATATTGAGCTTGCTTCTACTGAGCCTGTTGTTCAATTATATGAATCAGGTGTACGTTGGTCAGAGCCATATAGACCAGATTGGATTAAAGCGGATTCATTCGTTGAATATAGGAGTGGGGACGGTTACCAAATTACAGGTGTTGAAAATAATTATGGTAACCTTGTAATATTCAAAGAAACATCAATGCACCGTGTAGCAGTGCAAGGCGATAACCCCCCAATATCAAGAACAGATGAAATAACACCAGAATTAGGATTAATAGCCCCAAATGCAATAATAAATGTCGATAATACACTTTATTTCCTCTCCTGGAAAGGATTTATGGTTTATGATAATAATATAATCAAAAAAATAGATATGCGATTTACAGATGAATTGCAATTCATATTGACAAATACAGAAGAAAAATGGATAAGAGAAGCAAGCTGTGGCTATAATCCTAAATACCAAGAAATCTACCTTAATATATCTATGCTGCCAACTAAGTTCCAATATACAGTAAATTATAGTAAAGTACCAAGCAAAGTACAAAGAGAATACGGCGAAGCTGAATTCCATAACTATATCAGGAAACATTATGGGCATATCTATGTATTATCTTTAGATAAGGAATACGTAACTAAATTTGGCTATATACCAACAACACCATACCGCAGATATAATAATTATTATTATTATCCCAAAGCAGTGATTCACCCGTGTCAGTTAATAAGGAAATATTTTACGAACTCATTAGGGGAAATGAGAAGTGCTGATATAATGCCATCAGCTTATTATACCCGAGTTAACCGAGCATTTGCCCCAATAGCTGCCCTGTATTGGGCTGGAATACATATAGAAACACCTTATACTCAACAAAATAACAATGAAATATATTACAAAGATGTTGATGATATAATAAGTGATGAACACCTAAGAGCTATAGATTGGGGTGATATATCAGGCATAACAAGGTTAAACGATATATATATCAATAGATTAAACCTACAACAAATATCTTTCCCAATCATAAAAAGCTATCCATATAAGAATGTATTCTATAGTAAATTCTTCACCCTTAATACGGAAACAATACTAAAAAGAATAAGAAACTTTATACTTAATATATATTCAAAAGGGACAATTGAAATTAGAGGTGTAAGCGTACCAATAGAAAGCATAGATGAGCGAATAGATAATGAAATATTCTCAAAAGATGAAGAAGTATTCCAATTTAATCCTACTATCAACTTAATAGACCCATATACAGGAGTAAATTACAATGGCACACAAAGGAATATATTAACTATTATACCAAGAATAGCACAAGGGGTTACATTTAGTGACCGTGAAGGTCCAATAACAAGTGATGTCGATTGGTACGCAAAACCAATCAGATATTCAATTGAAATTGAATCGTTCTATAGGACACAAATAAATGAATTAACATTAAACCTTAGAATAATACACCCATATATAATGTGAGGAGCCTATGGAAATAGATAAAACACCTACTAATCAATATAATATAAAAATAAATAAAGGTACAGATTTTATTCTTACGATTTATTCAAATAAGGATAATATTGATTTTTCTAAATATGATTATTTTGGTATATTAGTAAATCAAATTACGGGCGAGAAGGTATCGATGAAGGTAAAGGAACGGGATAATACATTACAAAAAGTAGTATTCACTATACTAAAAGATTACACAAGGGAATTACGTCGTGATGGTGATTATGTGTACCAGATAATAGAGCAATACGAAGATGGGACACTTAAACCTGTATTATGGGGGTATGCTAAAGTATATGATACGGTGTTGATATGAGTATAACAGGCTATAATCCGAATGAGCCATTGTATACGATAGAAGAAAATATCGAGACAATAAACGTTATCCAGGAGAACGTTGTTGTCAGAACAAGTCTAACGAGTTATATAAAAGGGGAATCAGGTTACTCTGGCTATTCTGGTTATTCTGGTATGGCGGGTACAATGGCTGGTTCGGGTTATAGTGGATATTCAGGATACTCTGGTTATTCTGGTTATTCGGGAACACAAGGCATTGAAGGAGCATCAGGTTATAGTGGTTATTCAGGATACAGTGGCTATAGTGGTTACTCAGGTGTAGCTGGGGAAGTAGCAAGCTCAGGGTATTCAGGGTATTCAGGGCATTCAGGCTATTCAGGATACAGTGGCTATAGTGGTTACTCAGGTGCAGCTGGGGAAGTAGCAAGCTCAGGATATTCAGGATATTCTGGATATTCAGGGGCTTCAGGCTATTCAGGATATTCAGGATATTCAGGCTATTCAGGTTATTCAGGGGCTTCAGGTTATTCAGGCTATTCAGGTTATTCAGGTGCTACGGGGGCATCAGGTATTAGTGGTTACTCAGGCGTATCTGGATTTAGTGGCTATTCTGGTATGCAAGGACAACAAGGTATATCAGGATATTCAGGTGTTAGTGGTTACTCTGGTTACTCAGGCGTATCTGGATTTAGTGGCTATTCTGGTATAAGTGGATATAGTGGTGTTACAGGCACAAAAACAATATTGATACCTCATACATATTCAATACAAAATGATATTGCCGTTGGTTCGGGGGATAATAATTATTTGCCTGGCTTCTTTATCAAGGCTAATGCAAATCAATCAGTTAGATTAACATCAGTACGATACAGGATAAATTCGGGGACTTCAGCAACAGTTAAACTAACACGGAATGGAACTGATATAACAGGTTACACTAATATAACCGTTACAACTACTACAAGCGAAACAACAGGAACTATTACACTGTCTAATAATGACTATATTCAGATAGTGGTTACAAATATAGCTGGAACACCAAGAAATATGTCATTTACCATATTTTTAGAGTACGAGGTATAATATGCCATTTAGATGTGTTGACATAGTTAACGGGGACAACAGTAACGATGGACGGGGCTGGTGGAGGTTAGCATTCACAAATGGGAGCAACCAACCGCAGATAGATGACCTAATAACAGGAGCAACAAGCGGTGCAAGTGGGTACGTGCAGGATATACTTGTTACGTCTGGTAGCTGGCAGAACGGCGATGCAGTCGGAAATATATATATATACGGTAAGCAGGGGACATTCACAAGTGAGACAATAAGAGTGGGTTCGACCACTATAGCACAAGTAAGTGGTGATGCGATATACAATGCAAAGAAAACAATAAGCAATGCAATACAAGGACAAAATTACGATATTTACTTAGCTAAGACACAAGCCCCACGCAACACAGGGCTAAGTGCAACTTTCACTAATAATGGTGGCATAACACTTACTTCAAGCGTGAATCAGGTTATACTTGAGCCTGAGGGGACAAGTGGCTGGACTTCAGCTCAAGGGGGGAATGTAACTTTCACTAATGACACATCAAATAAAATAGTAGGTACCTCATCAATTAGAATTAACGTTGGTTCAGGTGCGACGGTTGGTCGCTTGGCTTACTATACCTTCCCCTCAGCTTTGAATTTATCTTCCTACCGAACGATTTGCTTCTGGGTTTTTGGGAGTGCGGCTGTTACAGGTGAACGATTTAGATTAACGCTTTGTTCAGATACAGCAGGGCAGACAATCGTCAACACAGCACCGATAGGTAATCTGGTAGCGAATGTATGGCAACGGGTTGTCGTGGAAACAGCTGGGCTGGGAAGTTCAATACAATCAATTGGGATTTATATGGATACACAGACAACGGTTAATATCAACATAGACGGGATATTCGCTTGCTTGGGGCGTGATGAAAATGGGTACATTGGGCTTGATACATTGGTTTCAAAAAGTTCAGCTGAGTATGGCGGGGAGGAGATGTGGTATCCTGTTAGATATGCGGTGGGGACAAGTATAATAATAGACGGGTATGATAAGTCCGCAACTTATAACTACTACGGCACGAGCGAGACTACTACACTATACGCAAGGAACGTAGAGCGTCATAGTGTGAATGCGACTACTGCAACTACCTCAATTGAAAATATACTATCCACTAACACACGTATTTACGGTGGTTGGAGTCCCGTTACGAACACACAGGAGGGGATGACGCTCATTAGAACAAATGGGGAGACAGCGGGATATATGTTCAATTCAGCTAACCAAAACATAACCATAAGCCGAGTAGGATTGCTGGGGGGGCGGAGTTTGCTTTACGGTTCTGGAAGCATGGTAACTGAGAATTGCTCAGCGTTTGTAGGGGAAAGAATTTTTTTCTTTATCGGTTCAACCGACCTAACTGCGGGGTTAGACCACTGTTACGGCGTGCTTTATATAATCAATGATGCGTATGCCTCAAATCTAAAGTTTAAGATTCTTCGTTCATTGCAAGCAAGTTATGGAATACAGACACAAACCTCAAACGTTGAAGTTGAAGCAAGGATGGAGTATAATAAGTTTGGCTACAATATGATAAATGTTCAATATGGTAACCTAATCATCAAGGATTCGTATATTAGATTGAGCTTTGTGGGCAATAATTTGGTTTTTATCAACGCAAATGTATATATTTACGACACGCAGATAATCAACGACACAACAGGCAATGTATCGATAAATTACACTGGTCAATGTCCTATGATTCTCTACAACACGCTCATAGGGGGTACATCCACAGTTGAGTTTACAGGAAATAATTCAACCGACTACCCTGCTATTATCAGCGAGTTACACGACCAAACAGCTGATAACCACAGGCTATGGTGGTTTGTTGGAACTGTTTTAAGAGGGGTGGGGGTAGCGGAGACGGGGATTAGGC
>CALIZB010000108.1 GCA_938028625.1 uncultured Bacteroidia bacterium
CGCATTTAAACCAAGCGTTGAAAAGGCAGGATATTTATCACTCACATTCCAAATATAATTAGGACCTGATACAGTAGGCTCAACAAAAGTTTCCCATGTACCACCATCGGGATACATAATCTCCGCAGAATTAGGAACATATATTATACCATTGTTACTTCTTCTTACAATCACGTAAGGAAGATATGCTCTTGCATCAGCTACGTTCGTAAAAGTTACAACATAATCTACAGTATCACAAAGATTTACAGGACCAGCAGGACCAACAATAGAAGCCGTAAAAACAGGCTTAATAGGTTGTAAATACAGCTTTAATTTTGAACTAATACAAGGGCTGTAAGCTGCAAGATTTGTAGGTACCCCAGAACAATTCCACCCCGCATGAACCGTTATACTATCTTTCTTACAATTCGTATATTTTGCTTTAATTTTGAATGTCCTTGACTGACCCGCTGGTATATCAGGAAAAGCATAAATGTTATTCACAGGAGTAAGAACAGTTGGAGTACTTGTAATATCCTCTACTTCAAAAATATTGATTCCTCCACTGGTATTTACAGGTGATAGCCATGTATTATTCGCAGCCGCTGAACCAAAATTATTCACAATCACTGTCCATTCTACGGTATCTCTTTCTCCAATGATACTTGGTAATGCGGATTGTACATTCAAAATTGGTTGAACATGTAAAATACTATCTCGTGTAGGACCACTGATAACAGAGGTAACAGAGGTTCCTAAGCCTGCCGAAGTATCAAATCTTACCGTATAAGAAATAGGCAAATAAGTATTTGGAGTAACGGCACAAGAAGGTCTTATAGTTAATAAAAGACGAGAATTAAAATTATCATCAGATAAATCATAGGTACCAGAAGACGGATAAATATTAGATATATCAAAAACTAAAGTTGTGGATAATGGATTGGTTGGAGTAATGGAGATATAAGGTTGATTAAATACGCCACCAACGCCCCCAATACTACGCTCTTGTCTCCATTGAGCACTTACAAAAGTATAACCCGTGGGAATTACTGCTGTAAATTGTTTTACTCTCGCAAAATTCCTAAATTCACCTGGAAAAGCATTACTAGTTCCTCCAAGACCAAAATTAAAAAATTGCTGAGTAGTTACATTATTACATCCTGATACTGTATAATATTCCAAATTACCATTAAAAAAACTATAGCCCACCCAGTTATACACACCATTAATATTAAAACAAGAATAACCACCGGGATGCGTAATTAAAGGTGTATTACTTGCATACATTTGATTGGTTACTGTTACATTGTAAATAGCATTCCCATTATTTCTATTTACTCTATAATCTAAATTCAAGATGATACTATCCGTATTTTCATATACAAAACCAGGAGGTAAGCATCCACTTGCAATTAAATCATTTACATTAAAGCTAAATAAGAAAATTCTATTTCCACCAGAGTTTGTTGTGGATACTAGTGTAGGCGTACAAGTATAGTTATTTCCTGTTGATACATCATAAATGGTAATGGAACGAGCAATATTTACTAAATCAATTGTATTTGCGTTAACGATTGTAGTTCTAAAGTAAGCATAAGACCAGTCGGTTCCCCCTGTACCTGATAAAAAAGCGGCTTTCACTGTTTGACGAACCGTATCACCTACCATTGCTCTATCTAAACGTACTTTGGTCATATCATAAGGACCTGCATCAGCAACGCCGTCGTCATTAGCATCAGGTAAACCTAAATTAGTTCTCAACATAGAATAATCATACATAGAAGTTCCTCCTGTTGCACAAGGAACGGGACAAGTAGAACTGAACGAAAACGTTCTATTACATATATTTTTAATAGCGCAAGCACAAGAGTTATTAGGTACATATTCCACATTCCAACTTAAAGTTTTTGTACCGCCCGTTCCGCAGGTATTATTTAATTTAATACAAAGCTCTGAATTAGCAGTACTACCTAATGGATTGGGTAGTGTAAATTCTAAAATTAAGGAAGTACCTAAAACTGTAATAGAAGAAGGTGCCCAAGAATTAGAACCTCTTATATAAGTGATATCTGCGGGATTTCCTGTATAAGTAAAATCAGGAGGCATATTGATTGTAACCCTAAAAATACCTCCGTTGGACATAGGGAAACCTCCCCATCCAGTTGGAAAATTAATACAAAATTGTCCCGTCCCTCCTGGTGGTACAGAGGTTGGTCCTGATACATTAGAATTAGCAGTACCCGTGCCTGAATTAAACCTTACATTATTAGTAGGAACATTAAAATTATTGGATAAACATTGGTCTTTATAATTTCCAGTATAAGACCAAGAAAAAGCAAGTGCATTCACGGGATTACAAGCCGTATTAGGGCAGCAGGTTCTAGTATCAAAACTAATTAAGATGATATCTCCAGGATTGATAACAGGAATCACAAAATCTACGCTATTGGTCATAGGAGTATTATTAGGGACACCCAAGCAAGTTGCGGTAGCTCCGGTTTTCACTTGCGTTCCAATTGCAGTAGGAGTAATTGGAATAGCTGGTCCTCCGTTTACTGTATAATTAAAAGAATTTTCATCGTAGTAAGAATATAAATTGGCTCCTGACTGATAAAAGCTTAAAAACACATTCATAGCAGGCGTAGAACCTGTATTTTGTATTCTCAAAACTCGCGTACTGGTACCTGTTGTATAACAAGTATTGATATTATTATTAATGACTGTAAAAACAAGATTAGGATTTCCCGAATTGATGACTACATTACCTGTTGCTTGAGTATTATTACATGCTTGCATGTTACAACCCCAAACGGCTTCATATTCAGAAGTTAAGTTATTACACGCTAAAATTGTGATAGTTTCTATAATTTGAATTTCCTCGCCAGGGTCTAAAAAATTATCGTTATTACCTATGGAGGAAAATTCTGTTGCTCCTAATACAGTAGATGCTACTCCTCCACCTACGGAGAAAGTTCCTGGCACCATATTCGTTACAGAAATTCCCGTTCCAAAGGTATCTGCTAAAGTAAATGTTGTTAAGGGAGAATTTCCTGTGTTTTTGATAGTAATCACACGTGTGAACGTTTGACCAACATTACCCGTAAAAGTCTGATTCGTAATAGTTTGAATACTTAATGCAGGAACAAAAACATTAAACTCATCGGTGGTAATTTCATCATAA
>CALIZB010000109.1 GCA_938028625.1 uncultured Bacteroidia bacterium
CTCTTGACGGTATTACCAGCGGCTTTAATATCTTAAAGCATCTTACACATAGAGAAGATTTTGAAGCCATGATGGGTTTTACCGAAACAGAAGTTAGAGAACTTTTACGTTTAGTGCTTGCTAATCCAAATCATGAAGAAAAAGTTATTCAAGAGATGCGAAAATGGTATAATGGCTATAAATTTTATGAGTATTCTCAACAGACATTGTATAATTCAGACATGGTGCTGTATTATTTAGATTATTTTAAGCGGTATCAAAAGTCGCCTGATAGGATGTTAGACCCTAATATTGCCCCTGATTATGGTAAATTAAAACAAATGTTTGAAGTAGTGAACATGTATGAAAATAGAGAAGTATTGCAAGAAGTGTTAGCGAATGGTAACGTACAAGCCCCGTTAATTACACAATTTAGCTTTACACGAGGCTTTAAGAAAAATGAACTTATCAATTTTTTAGCGTATCTTGGCAATTTAACCATTGAAGGTGTAGATACATTAGGCGAGATTGTTTTCAAGATACCCAATAAAGTGATACAAGAATTATATTGGCAGTATTATGCCGATACATTAGAGCAAGAAATTCCTGATATTGAAAAAAGACATGACGTGAGTGATGCTGTGCGTAAAATGGCAAAATATGGCGAATATGAACCTTTTTTTGAGATGATAGAAAAAGTGCTTCAAAGTCTTTCCAACCGAGATTACATACAGTTTAATGAAAAACAGGTTAAAATGGTCATTATAGCATATTTAATGTTAGCAGGCATTTTTGATGTAATCAGTGAGCGAGAAGTACAAAGCGGTGGCTACCCTGATTTGATGTTATTCAAAAGACCGAGCAACCCATACCAACATCATGAATTTGTGATAGAGTTAAAATACCTTAAAAAAGAACAGGCTAATGAAGTAGAAAAAGCTATGCAAGAAGCCAAAGAGCAAGTATTATTGTACTACAAACAAGATAAAACCTTACAAAATAGACCTTATTTACATCTATTAACCGTAGCAGCGGTAAAAGATGAGTTGCACATACAAAAAGTAGAATATTCAGTATAAAAATCATGGTCACTGTTAAGCTAATAGGCTTAATTCTGTATGCTAAATACTTCGCTAACTGAACATAGACTTAATTTTCGTATAATAAAAAATGCAGTGCATATTTCAACACTGCATACTTGATGCTTCTTTCATAAAAGAAAGTTTTTTATACCCTTTTTACGCCTACTTTATGCTTAAATTTGTACATCATAAGGTACATCATAGGTACCACAGCTAAGGTAAGTATGGTAGCAAAACTTAATCCGTAAATAATTGTCCATGCCATAGGTCCCCAAAAATTAGCATTGTCGCCACCAAAGAAAATATCAGGTTTTAACTCTGTAAACAAACCCACAAAATCAATGTTCAAACCAATACCTAATGGAATAAGTCCGAGTATAGCACAAAGGGCAGTAAGAATTACAGGTTTGAAACGCGTTTTACTGGCTTCTGCTAATGCTTCACGTACGTCTATACCTTCGCGTATAAGTTCACGTGTGTAATCTAAAAGTACAATACCATTTTTTACTACAATACCTGCCAAAGAAACAATACCTACGCCACTCATGACAATAGAAATAGTACCGCCAAAAATAATGTATCCCAAAAATACACCTATAAAACTTAATGTAATGGTAAACATTACTATAAGCGGAGTACTGACAGAGTTAAATTCTAATACCATAATAAAGAATATCAAGAATACAGCGGCAATCAGTGCTGTTACTAAAAATCCCATAGTTTCTTTTTGTTTTTCTTGCTCACCTGTCATTTTTATGGAGCAATTGTAATTAGGTTTATAGTCATTTAAAGCGGCTTGTACAACTTGTACTACTTCATTTGGGTTATATCCTGTAAGCACGTTAGAATAAATAGTAATCATGCGTTTAAGGTCTTTGCGTACAATGCTGTTATAGGTAAAAGAATATTTGATGTCAGCTACCGTAGAAACGGGTACTTGGTGGAGTTGTCCCATATTATCTCTGAATATAATTTTCATGTTTCGAAGAACATCTAAATCATAACGGTAAGGATTGTCTAAACGTAGGACAATCGGATATTCATCTTCTATATCTCGGTATTTAGATATTTCTTTACCAAAAATGGAAGTACGAAGCGCTAAACCTATCTGTGCGGGACTTACCCCAAGTACGCCTGCTTTTTGTCGGTCTATTTCTATAAGTATTTCAGGTTTATTATTTTGAACATCTAATTTAAGTTCTTCTACACCTTCTATGCGCAGGCTGTCCAGATACTTTTTAATCCGTGCAGATTCTTTAAGTAAAGCAACATAATCATCACCAGAAACTTCAATGTTAATAGGTTTGCCTACGGGAGGCCCGTTATTTTCTTTATCTACTGTGATGATTGTTCCAGGTATTCCCCTTACGATTTCGCGAATTTGTTCTAAGTATTTTTGAGTAGAAACACCATTACGTTTTTCATATTCTACAAAACCAATAGAAATACGACTTTTGTGCGGAGTAAGGGTTACATCAGGTTGTTGTGGGTCGCCTGCACCTGCACCTACATTGGATACAATAGATTCCACTACGGGATTGTTTTTACCCAGAACCATATTTACCCTGCGTTCTAATTCACGTGTGATAGAGTCTGTAACTGAGATACTTGTACCAATAGGCAAGGAAGTATAGATAAAAATGTTGTTTGGGTCGCTTTGAGGGAAGAAAATAGGTGGTTTTAACCTTGAACTGCCTGCACCCACCAGCATAATCAGTAAAATTAAAGCAGGAAATAAAAATAAAGCTCTTTTACCTTTGAGAATAAACGCAATCGCTTTTTTGTAACGAGGTAAAAATTTATTATCTATAAAGTGCTGAAAACCTAATGACGCAGGAGTAAGTACAAAACGGTTTAGAGGAAGTAAAATAGCTATTAAAGTAAAAATATTGCCAATCAGCAGACTACCTGAAATGTATCCAATAATGCCTACAAACAAAAAACCTGCAGTGGTCAGTAAAAGTGGTTTTATAGGTTTTTTATGAGAATGGTCTTCTATTTTCATAAAATCTACGGCTAATACAGGGTTAATTACTAAACTGACAAATAAAGACGAACCCAGTACAATAATAAGTGTGATAGGTAAATATCGCATAAATTCCCCAATAATGCCTGACCAAAATGCTAATGGCACAAATGCGGCAAGTGTAGTTGCTGTTCCTGCGATGACAGGTACTGCAATTTGTCCTGCGGCTTTTTTAGCGGCTATAATGATTGGTTCACCTTGTTTGTAAAAACGAAACGTGTTTTCTATAACTACAATGGCATCATCTACTACTAAACCTAATGCTAAAATTAATGAGAATAATACCATCAGATTAAGATTAAAACCAATCCAAGGTAAAATAATGAACGTCATGAGCATAGAGATAGGTACAGAAAGTCCTACAAATAGGGCGTCTTGTGTTCCCATAAAAAAGAGCAATACGATAGTCACTAAAATTAAGCCGATAATAATACCATTGATTAAATCGTTGATAAGTGCTTTGGTGCGTCTGGACTGGTCACCTACCACGCTTACTTCCATGCCATTAGGAACTTTTTTCTTAAACTCTTCTACAATTTTTTTGATTTTAGCTGAGGCTTCCAATAAGTTGCCCCCACTTCGCTTGATAATGGGCATAGTAAGGGTATTTTTACCTGCTAAACGGGCATAGCTCTGCCGTTCTATGTAACCATCTTTTACCGTAGCGATATCTTTTAAGTAAATTGCTCTACCGTTACTTTCTTGTTTAACAACGATATTTTCAATAGCATCAACGGTTTTAAATTCAGCTTTAAGTTGTAGAGTGCGTTTTAAGCCGTCGCTTTCTACTTCGCCACCTGAAATAGTAATGTTCTCACCTTTAAGTTTATTTTCAATATCAAAAAACGAGAGTTGTGCGGCTTGCATTTTGAACAAATCTACATTGATTTTAATTTCTCTATCTAATGCACCTACGATATTTGCTTTGGACACTTCGGGAAGTTGTTCTATCTCTTCTTGAAGCGCTTCGGTATATTTTTTAAGCACGTCCATTTCAAAATTTCCTGCTACATTCACGTACATCACGGGAATTTCTGAAAAATCTAACTCTGCTATTGTAGGTTCTTTGGTAAGGTCTGTGGGTAATTCGGCTTTGGCACGGTCTACCGCATCTTCTACTCGTTTTTTGGCGATGGATACATCTACGCGCGGGTCAAATTCTACGGTGATTACCGAAAAATCTTGAATAGACTGACTTTTGATTACTTCTACATCTTTTACCGATTTGAGTTCTTTTTCTATTTTTTTGGTAACTAAATTTTCTATGTCTGAGGGCGAAGTACCTGCATAAATGGTAGTGATGTTAATGGTTGGAACAGCAATTTCAGGGAAATTTTCTTTGGGCAGATTTCTGTAAGAAATCATACCTGCTATAAATATGAGTGCAGTTAGCACATATACACTCATTTTGTTATCAATAGATAAACTGGTTATTTTGAATTCTTTGAAGGAAGCCATAGCTTTGGATAATTGTTAATGGATAAATTGTCAATGGTTATGGAATATAGTAATGATAAAAGCATTATAATTTCACTTCTATTTTTTGTCCGTCTGCTAAATCTTGAAAACCTACGGTAATAAGTTGTTCTGTGCCGTTTAATCCTGATAAAACTTCCGTTTCACCTTGATAATTTACACCTGTTTTGATGGCTATTTTTTTTGCAGTATTATTTTGGTTAATGAATACAAACTCTTCTTCTTCACCTTTCATAATAGCATTTCTTGGAATAACTACGGCATCTTTTTTCTCATAATCTTTGATTTCTACGGTAGCAAGCATATTGGGCTTGTAAAGTTTTTCGGTATTAGAAAGTGCGATTTCTACCTTAAAACTACGGTCAGAGGGGTTAATTACCTCGCCTACGTTGATTACAGTGCTTTGCACAGTTTTGTTGAGGGCAGGAAATTTAACCGTTACCACAGTGCCTCTCTTAATGCTTGCAGAATAAGTTTCAGGAACATCAGCCACAAGTTTTACATCACTACCATTGACGATTTGTAAAATAGGTACTCCTGGAACAGCCATCTCACCTTCTTTAAGAAATATATTATCCACTACGCCGCTGATAGGCGCTTTAATGGTAGTTTTAGCTAATTGCTCTTCCAAAGATTCTTTTTTGCGTAGTAAGCTCTCATATTGATTTTTTGCACTCAAAAATTCTATTTCTGTACCTACTTTTTTATCCCAGAGCTGTTTTTGTTTTTCATAATTGATTTTGACAAAATCAAGGGATTGTTCTAACTCTGCCAAGCCTTTACGGATAAGTGCATCATCTACTTTGGCAACTGTGCTACCAGCGCTTACAAACTGTCCATTTTTGACATAAATATTCTTGATTTGACCACCTGTTTCAGAAGATACGCGGATACTTTTATCTGAGTCTACGACACCTTGTACCTGTATATAATGTACAAATTCTCGTTTAGTAAGTGTTTTTGTAATTACGGGGATAACTTTGTCTTTATTAGTTTCTGCGGAGAGTGCGGCAATTTCATTTTCTAATTTTCGGATTTCTACATTGATTTTACTTTGCTGTACTTTTAATTTTTTGAGTTGTTCTTTTTTTGTAGTAAGGGGGTCTTTCTTTTTACCACCGCAAGCACTTAGGGCAAATATGCACACAATAAGCACTAGATAAGTTAAATTTTTCATAGCTGTTGTTTTTATGTTGTTTATAGTTTTAGTTAGATTTGGAATAATGTTTTTCATAGTATTTTAAGCCTTTATTTGTAACGATACTGCGAATGAACAAATCCTGAATAGTATAATACACTTCGGAGAGTTCGTATTTACTGTAAGGGAATACATTAGGGTCAAACATCATACGGATTTTTTCTACGTGTAAGCGTGCTACAATAGAGATGTTCATATTTTCACGAAAATAACCTTGTTCTATACCTTTATTCAGGATATTAAGTATGTTGGGAATAACATGTTCTTGGTGGTGTTTTGTCATCAATACCCATACGTTAGGGTGGTATTTTTGCAGTTCAAGGATAGCTACGGGATTAGTACATTTTACACGGTTAGCATGCCATTCTGTGATTTTGATAAGGGTTTCCAGAGCGTTTTCATGTGTATTCATGATATGATTTGTAGTTTGGCAAGCACAATCTAGTTCAAATTCAAAAGTTTTGTAAATGAGTTCGTCTTTATCTTTTATGTACTGATACAGTGTTTTTTTAGATAAACCTGTTATTTTGGCAATATCGTCCATAGATACGTTGCGAATACCAAACTGTGAAAACAAGTTTAGGCTTTGTTGTAATATATTTTTCCATGTTTCTTCATTCATGATAAACAAGTTTAATTTAATTTTCCTGTGGCTTTTAGGTAATCTATTTTGGCTATAATGGCTTCATACTGTGCGGTATAATAGTTGATTTGTGCAGTTTTTAGGGCATTATCCGCGTCTGTGATTTCAAGGTAAGAGGCTTTACCTGATGCGTTTTTAATTTGAGTAGTGTTATAGACGTTTTGGGCAAGTTCAAGATTTTTTTTCTGAATTTCTAATGTACTAAGAGCATTGAGATAATTAGTTCGGGCATTAGCTATTTCTAAGTCTGCGGCTTGTGTAAAACGGAATAAAGAATTTTCTGCTTTTTGTTTTTCTAATTTAGCTTGATTAGCGCGGGAGTATTTACTTAATCCATCAAAAATAGGAATGGTAATTTTAGCACCAATAATTACAGCGGGATACCATCTTTGGTCATAATTGAAAAAATAGAATTGTTTGTTAGGTCCGTTAGCGCTAGCGCTTACAAAACCTGCTAATGAAGGTAAGTACTCTGCGCGTACGGCTTTTAGGGAGAGTTGTGAGAGTTTAATTTGTGTTTGTAATAATTGATATTCAGGGCGTTGAGTGTAATCAGGTTTTTCGTTAGTAGAGATAGAGGGCATATTTTCAAGGTTAAATGTACCTTTGAGTTTCAGGGGCGTATTTGTATCCATTCCCATTTGGAATTTGAGTATATTGAGAGTGAGTTGTATTGCATTTTGTAATTTTTGGCGTTCTATTTCAAGATTATTTTTAGCTACCTGAATTCTATCTACGGCAATTTTATCTGCGTATCCTGCTTTTTGAAGTTCTGTAAGGGTACGAAGTGTGCTATCTAAGCGGATAAGGTTAAGGTCTATAAGTTTGATATTTTCTTGAGTGAGAAGCGCTGTATAAAAAGCCTTTTGCACGGTAGCACGGATTTCATTTTCTTGACGTTTAGTATTTTTTCGGGAGAGTTCTGTTACGGTTTTTGCGGCTTGAAGTCCTACGATATAGCTTCCGCTAAAAATAAGTTGTGAAGCTGTTGCTCCTGCTGACCAATTGTGAGGCACACCAAATTGTACAGGTATGTATTCGTTAGGTCTGCCGCCGAAGAAATTGGGGATAAGGGTAGTAGGAATTTCTGCAAAATACTGGTATTGTGCTTCTCCGTTAATTTGGGGCAAACCTGCGGCGCGCACCTGATACACTTTTTCTTGATTGATTTTTTCATCAAGTTTGACATTTTTTAGGTCTGTATGGTTTTCTAATGCGTATTGTACACACTCTTCCACACTGTACGCAAGTGTATCTGTTTTTTGAGCATGTAACATAGCTAGTGGGAACAGTGCAAAAAAGCACACCTGAAAAAATTTCAGCGATTTCATGTTATTGTTAAATGTAACTTTGGAAACGCAAACGTATAATAAAAGTTTCCAAAGTTTAAATAGTTTTTTGTAACTATTTGTTAATGAAGGGATTATTTTTTAATGTTAAGAAAATATAAGGTTATGATTAATGTTTTTTCAGTATATATGGTGATTTTAGGATTATATTTTCTGTTAGTTTAAATGGTTTGCCAAAAATAATACCCTGTACCTATTAAGTATATTTTTGTAATTTTGTCCTGATGAATATAAAAAGTATCTGTGGGCTTGCTTTTATTTTGTTTATTACAGGATTTTTGAGTACTGCGTGTCGTAAAAACTTGAACATCAAGAATGAAACAGGAAAACTTTCTCTTTCAGCGGATACATTAGTTTTTGATACGTTATTTACCACCTATAACTCTCCTACAGCGCGCTTATATGTACGCAACCGCACTAATGGGCGTTTAGATATTGATTTTATGGGTATAGAAAATACAAATACAGATTTTTCTCTAATTATTGATGGGATAAAATCTAATCAAGTGAAGAATTATAGTCTTGCGGCAGGAGATAGTTTGCTTATCTTTGCTTCTTACAAGGCTAAAACCCAAACAGCACAAAATTATCTTGCAGAAGAGATTATCACTTTTAAGGTAAATGGTCATACTCAACAGGTGGTAATGAAATGTTTTAGTGTAAATGGGATTATGCTGTACAAGTCTTTGCCGAGTTCTAATTATACCATGCAAGATACTGCCTATATTATTCGGGATACGTTAAGCGTTGCCGTAGGACAAACCTTAACTATAACCAATAAAGCACGCATATATTTTGATAATGGCGCGGCTATTTTAGTCAGAGGAACGCTTAAAGTGCAAGGTACAAAAGATAATCCTATAACGTTTCAAGGTGTACGATTAGACGATAAGTACAAAGAACGCGCAGGACAGTGGAGCGGTATTTACTTTTTTAGTACAGCCAAAGATAATGAAGTACAATATGCAGAAATAAAAAATGCGTATTATGGTTTATATGTAGCCTATCCGCAGATGGATAGTAATGTAAAATTAGTAATAGGACATACTAAAATACATGATATGGTAGTATCAGGTATTACAGGTGCGGAAACAAAGTTATATGCGTATAATACACTGATTTATGATTGTGGTGAGAGTGCTGTACAGATGTTAGCAGGAGGAACGTATCAGTATGATTATTGTACGTTTTACGGAGATGGTTCTAAATATACTCATGACCAGCCTACATTAGTGGCATTAGACTATTTTGGAGACCCAAGAAATCCTGTTACTACGGGAGCTTTGAACCTTATTATGCGCAATACTATCGTCTATGGCAACGGCAAACCCGAAGATGAGTTTTTTGTAGGTTTGGTAACTACATTGCCATTTGGCTATAACATTACAAATTGTATTCTCAAAACAAAGAATTTTGCTAATCAAGATTTTATTAGTAACCCAACATATAAGAATATTCTTAATCAAAATCCTGAATTTGAAAGTACTGCGGATAAGAAGTTTTTCTTAAAAAGTAGTAGTCCTGCTAAAAATCAAGCGGAAGTAATACCAGGAATTATCAAAGATATAGAAGATAATCCGAGAAGTGGAACTACCCCTACCATAGGTGCGTATGAATGATGTACTGTGGTTTTTTTGAGCAAAAATTGCGTGAGGCATGCGAAGGGCATGCGAAGCATGGTGCGTTAGCACGGAAGCGCAGCGAACCCCGTAGCACGCCGACCTGAACCCTGAGCTTGCCGAAGGGTGAAGGACACGCCCGAATATTAACCTATCAGATTGAGCTTAACTAAATCTTGAATGTCTAATATGCCTACGGGTTTATCATTCTCTACAACAATGATGTTATCTACTTGGGTTTTAGAAAAAAGATTTACAGCATCATGCAAAAGTGCGTCTGCGTTGATAGTTATGGGAGGATTATAGGTAAAATCGCTCATTTTTGCATCTACAATGGCTTTACCTTTATCTTTAAGTTGTCTGCGGATATCGCCGTCTGTAAATATGCCAATAAGTTTACCAAAATCATCTACTATGGAAACCGCACCTGTTTTGTAGTCAGTCATTTTTACCATAGCATCAAGTAAAGTATCTTTAAGCGTTACAGTTGGGTTTTCGTTTCCGATAATTTCTTTAACTCTAATGGTCATTAAGCGTGTGTGTTCAAAAAATTGGTCAATTCCGAGAGTAGTAAGTGTGTTTTCACATAATTTTTTCATTACACTCCAAGGTACAGTACATGTATGTGCTCCAAGTAAAATAGCTTGTCTTACATGGTCTGCATGGCGTACCGAAGAAACCATTACTTTGGTATCATAGCCGTACAGTTCTACGGTATTTACGCATTCTTCAATGAGTTTCATGGCATCATGTCCTTGGTCGTGTAATCTGCCTACTAAGGGACAGATGTATGCCGCACCTGCTTCCATAGCCATATAGGCTTGATTAAGTGTATAAATAAGGTGAATATTGACTAAATGTCCGTTATTAGACAGTTTTTTACAGGCTTTAACCCCTTCATTGGAGATAGGTACTTTGAATACCAAGGTACATTCTTTATTTACAGGTAGAGTAAGTAGACGGTCTGCTTCTTTAAGAATTTCATCTACGGTAGCGCCTAATGCTTCTACCTGTAATACGGGGACCATGTGAGAAAGTTTTACAATAGCTCCATCTACGTCTGTGATGCCGTGCCTATGCATAAAAGTAGGTGTAGTAGTTAATCCTGTGATAATGCCTAAATCTAGTGCGGCTTCTATTTCTTTGAAGTCTACTGAATCTAAATAGAGTTCCATTTTTATATGTTGAATAAAATGCAAAACTATACTTTTTTTGGTTATTATGAAATTTCTTTATTTTTGTAGTATGAAAAACATTGTAATTTATACTTTAATCCTATCAGGATTATTACTTATAGGTAGCTGTTCGTCAGGCAAAAAAGGAAATGCAGACTTTAATAAACTCCTTGAACAAGGGCGTGCCAAATTAAATTCAGGAGATTTTACGGGTGCATTGGCAGACCTTAACCAAGCCGAAAAATTGAACAACAAAAGTGCGGAGGTTTATTACTGGATAGGTAGAGCATATATGGCAACAGAGAGTGCGCCTTATAGCAAAACTTTGGAAAACTATAATAAAGCTATTAGCTTAAATTCAGATTATGCCTGGGCTTATTGTAGTATAGCTACGGTATATGACCAACTTAAAGACCAAGGTAAAGCCTGCGAAGCGGCAACTAAATCTATGGCGGCGTTTGAAAAACAAGGTATTAAACCCGAAGACCAGATGATATACAAACAAGCGGAAATGCTCAAACAGGAAAATTGTAAATAAAATACTTTTTCTTGTAAAATCAAAAAAGCAACAGTACTATAAAATACTGTTGCTTTTGAATTTTTTATTTTTGAGAATTGAGTTACTCTAACTCACCCTCTTGTATGTTGATAGATTTTCTATAATTTTCGCTGTCATTACCAGAGAGTTTGTTTATCATTTCGTTAATATCATCATCAAAAATAGAACCTTTAAGGTCATTGTTTTGTTGTATTTTTTTGAGTTCGGCAAGTGTTTTTTCAGCAGTATTTTGAGATAAAGCTCTTACACAATACACCGCAGTAGCAATGTCTTTTTCATCTTTTGAGATACTTTTAGATTTTATCCAGCCTTTATCAATCCAAGCGCCTTTTCTGCGTTTGCCTACAATTTCTGTCCAATCACCTTGTGTGCCTACGATAGCAATAATATCAAATGGTTCAAAGGTGTTCTGACTGATGGTTGTCAGTTCGGGGCGGCTGTAAATTGGGGTTTTATCTGTAATACAGGCTACTTCTGCATTAGGAATAACAATTCTTGCATCTACATACCCTTCCTGATTGCCAGAAGTGCGTACTTTAACAAAAGAGTATTTGCCGCTTTCGTCTTTTTGTTCATCTCCGAGGTAAGTAACTTTTTCGCCAAGTGCAAGAGAAGTAACCCATTTACCTTCTTTACGCGAGGGTTTAGTAAGGATAGACATTTTGTCGTATACACACACAGCAGTACTGCCTGATTTTTTATTGTCTTTTTCTCCTCCGCCTTTGTTGTCAGTGTTTTCAGTATTTTCTTCGGTGTTGTTACCTTCTTTTTTGGCTTTTTTACTGCATGCAGTAATAAAAAGGAATGCCGCGCACAAGGCAAGCAAAGATATTTTTTTCATGGTTTTTTTGTTGATTTTTACTACAAAAGTAGCATTTTTTTTCAAAAATTCAGGATTTTATTCAAGATATGCTTTTTATTTTTTGAATGTGTCAATATATTGAATAATAGCCTGCACTTGTGCGTCAGAAAGACTGCTGTATGAAGGCATAACACCTTTTCCTTTTTTGATAATCATGCTTTTTTCCTGTTCATTTAACATAGTAGTTTTAAGGTTTTTTGCCCCAGATTTGCCTAAATCTCCGTTTTCACCATGACAGTTTACACATGCGGCAGTATAGAGTTGTTTTCCATATTCTAACATTTGTTTTTGATATTGCTCAGTTTGGGTACTGTCTTTGGTATTAGTTTCTATTTTGGGCGCGGGAACATTCTGCAACGTAGCACGGAGTTGTTTTTTACTTATACTTTTGTTGGCTTCTGCCATACCATAACTTGCTACTATAAGTAGTACACACAATATTCCCATTATTTTGTTATGTTTTTTGAAGGCTATAATTCCTATTGGAATAGATGCAAACACAAGAATAATTTTTATCCAGAGGAAGTTTGAGGTATTACCTGTATTTGTTAAAAGTATAATTCCTGTAACCAAGAATAAAAGACTGATAATAGATTCAGGTATTCTGAATTTTTTGCTGAAACTATCCAAATTACCCGTTTTGTTTGTAACCAGCAGGATTAGTTTGTAGATATATACAAGTAAAAAGGTCAGTACACTTATCCAGTGTATTTTTGAAAGAATATGATACCATTCTGCACTCATGCTACAAAAGTAAAAAATGTTTTTATTAGCGAGAACCATAAAAAGAAAAAGTACGAAAAATAAACTTGTTTTATTGTTATTATCCTTGTAATTTTGAGGGTATATAGAATTATGAAAAAAATTATTCTTTGTTTTGATGATGAAAAGATTGTACTGAATAGTCTAAAATCTCAGCTAAAAAACAAGTTTGGTAGCCAATATAGATACGAAGTAGCAGAAAGCGCGAGTGAAGCTATGGAAATTATAGAAGAGATTCATGAGGAGTATGAGTCGCCTGTGATGCTCATTATTGTATCGGATTGGCTGATGCCTGAAATGAAAGGTGATGAGTTTCTTATTCAAGTGCATGAAAAATATCCGAGTACTATTAAAATGATGCTTACAGGGCAGGCTGATGAAGACGCTATTGAACGCGCTAAGCAATATGCTAACCTGCGAAAATGTCTTGCAAAACCATGGAATGAACAAGAGCTTTTAGAAGATATCTATAACGCATTAGAATTAGAACAAAAATGAAACCTATAAGTAAAAAACCTACTATCCTTTGTGTTGATGATGAAAAAATTGTTTTAGTTGCTTTAAAGCAACAACTTAAAACACAGTTTCAGGATTTTAACATAGAAATTGCAGAAAGTGCCGAAGACGCTCTGGAAATATTGCAGGAATTAGAAGAAGACGGTGGGAATATTCCTTTGGTCGTTTCTGACCAAATTATGCCTGGCTTAAAGGGTGATGAATTTTTAATAAAAACGCATGAAAAACTCCCTAAAACCCTTAAAATTCTGCTTACAGGACAAGCCAGTACAGATGCCGTAGGGAATGCAGTAAACAAAGCTAACTTGTACCGTTATATTGCTAAGCCCTGGCAGGAAGAGGATTTTATTCTCAAGGTTAAGGAAGCTGTACGGAGTTATTTCAATCAGCTTAAAATTGAAGAGCAGGAGGAAGAACGAAATAAGTTGCTTAAACAATTGCAGGAATACAACGAGCAGTTAGAGCATAAAGTAGCTGAACGCACCGCAGAACTTGCCCACAAAAACAAAGAAATTATTGATAGTATTACGTATGCACAGCGGATCCAGCAGGCAACATTGCCTAATGTGGAACATATTCAGCAACACTTACCCCAACATTTTATTTTGAATATGCCGAGAGATATTGTTAGTGGTGATTTTTATTCATTTCATCACGTCAAATCTAAAGAAGTGAGTGTTTTTATTTGTGCAGATTGTACAGGACACGGTGTTCCTGGTGCTTTTATGTCTATGTTAGGAATGAATCAACTTTCACATATCATTGATTATTTTGATATTATAGAACCGCATGAAATTTTATATGAATTACATCAAGGTATTCGGCATGCTCTACGGCAGTATGATACAGATAACCGTGATGGTATGGATATTTCTGTAATTACCGTTAATCATCAAAAAAGAATGTTAGAGTTTGCAGGGGCTATGAATGACGGATACGCTATCCAAGATGGACAACTCATAGAACTTAAAGCAGATAAAAAAGCTATAGGGGGTTATCAAGCAGAAGAGAAACGAATTTTTAATAAGTTTAGTCTAAATATTTCTGTACCTACTACGGTGTATCTTATGTCTGATGGATACGCAGACCAATTTGGGGGAGAATTTGGCAAAAAATTTATGATAAAACGTCTGAAAGAACTGCTTTTGGAAATTCATACCAAAGAGATGAGTGTGCAAAAAGAGATATTAGAACAAACTATAAAAAATTGGATGGGTGCGGCACACGAACAAGTAGATGATATTTTGGTAGTAGGCTTTAAGTTTTAGACTTTCTACTCTTTACTGTATTTTTTGAATAAAATCTATTTTTACAGTTTGTATTTTTTCTAATTTAGGAACTAACACGTTTACTTGCATTGCAGGTATAAAAATTATACATGATGTTTTTTCCTGTACATTGAGGTCTTTTAGCTTAATTTCATGATATTTAAGCGTTTTCATTACTTCATTCATAGCCGTATAATCAAATTCCATAGCATACAAATCAAAAACCTGTTTTTGTATAATTTGTGCATTTTCAATAGCTAACCGAGTAGTTTCCTTGTATGCGTGTATTAGACCATTCACACCGAGTAATGTACCGCCAAAATACCGAATAACCACAGCCGCAACATTGCAGAGTTGTGCAGAAACAAGTTGTCCGAATATAGGTTTTCCTGCGGTATAATTAGGTTCTCCATCATCATTCATAGCAAAAATAGAAGCATCATAATTTAACCGATATGCCCAACAGTGATGAGTAGCATCAGGATATTCATTTTTATATTCTTGTAGTTTCTGCTTAAATTCATCTACAGAATAACATGGAAATACATATCCTATAAACTTTGAACCTTTATCACGAAAAGTAGCCATAGTCATTTCTTTGAGTGTAAAATAAGTGTCTGAAAACATAATCACTGCAATTTTAACATAATTTTACAAAAAAATATACCTGCTGTTAGAATGCAGCAGGTATAAAAAAGCAGTTCTTAAAGTCTAATTTTGATAATTCCCTACTTTATTAAGTCCTTCTTGTGCAATATACATGCTTACAGGCGCTAAACCCAACATCCAGATGATAAAAAGCATCATACCTTGTTTTTCACCTTTGGTTGCAAATTCTACCCCCATACAATACTTGTATATGTAAATAAGGTTGGCAATAGGCACAATGAGTAACCATGAAGTAGGTATTTCTGCGCCGAGTTTAACCATTTCACGTTTAGTTTGGACTATCCATATGATAGCATAAATGCCCAGAGTTACAAGGGATAGTAAAATTACGGTTATAGGACTACGATTTGTCATAATAGAACAAAAATACATAATAGATACTTTATGCCCCACAAGTTTTTTTATGAAAAGATTCTGTAATTTGGTGTATTGATGTTTTTTATTAGTAAAATAATTTTAGAAAATCATAAGCGTTTTTTCAGTTCCTGTAAAAGTTTTACAATAGGTGTAGTATTTTGCATAATATAGTAATGCAAACAAGGTACACCCGCATCTAAAAGTTCAATAGACTGCTTCAAAGCCCATTGAATACCTATATTTTGTTGTTCATGTTCAGGGGCATTAAACATTTTATCAACGAGTTCATCAGGGATATTGACATGAAATGCTCTTGGTATGCTATGTAGTTGTTTTACATTAGTTAGAATTTTAATACCTGGAATAATAGGCACAGTAATACCTACTTCCCTACAACGTTTTACATAATTGAGATAATGTTGTGTATCAAAGAACATCTGTGTAACAATGTAATGCGCACCTGCGGCTATTTTTTGCTTAGTATTTTGAATATCAAAAGCAAGGTTGGGGGCTTCAAAATGTTTTTCAGGGTATCCGCCTACGCCTATACAAAAGTCTAAAGGTGCGGCGTCAATCAGTTCATCTTGGTATATTCCTTTACTTAAATTGTGGACTTGTTGTACGAGTTCAATGGTATTTTTATTAGCAGTGCGGTTGTCAGGTAATTGTTTAGTGTAATTCAGGCTATCCCCTCGTACACAAAGTACATTTTCCACACCAAGGTAATTAAGTTCTATAAGTGCATCTTCGGTTTCTTCGCGTGTAAAACCTTGACAAAGAATATGTGGTACAGGGTCTATATTAAATTTATTTTTAATAGAGGCACACAGTCCAATAGTACCTGGGCGTTTTCTTTTTACTCTTTTAATAATTCTACCATCGGGCATCTCCTCATAGATAGCTTCTGCGGCGTGTGAAGTAATATCAATAAAAGCAGGTTCAAAAGGAATAATCGCTTGCAGAACATCAAATATTTGCTGTAAGTGTCCACCTCTTTTGGGGGGAATTATCTCCGCACTAATTAAAGGATTTTTTGCTAATTCTATATGCTCTGTAACTTTCACGATGCAAATATGAGTAAAATAGAGTAGAACACTCTCAACAATCAAATTTTTTTTATTGTAGGAACTATTTTTTATAATTTTGCAGTTATTTAGACTGAGTGTAAATATCTGCTTACAACAGATAATCTTTAACAACTATGAAATTTCCTATTTATTTAGACAATAACGCAACTACCCCTATGGACCCAAGGGTGTTAGAAGCTATGTTACCTTATTTCACAGAAAAATTTGGTAACGCCGCAAGTAGAAACCACGCTTTTGGCTGGCAAGCCGAAGAAGCCGTAGATTATGCCCGAGAACAAATTGCAAGACTAATTAACGCAAACGAGAAAGAAATAGTATTTACATCAGGAGCTACGGAGTCTATCAATTTAGCCATCAAAGGTGTAGCTGAAATGTACGAGAAAAAAGGTGACCATATCATTACGGTAGTTACAGAACATAAAGCGGTTTTAGACTCTTGCAAACATTTAGAAAGACTTGGCAAAAAAGTAACTTACCTTCCCGTAGACAAAGAAGGGCTTATAGATTTGAACCAACTCGCCGATGCTATTACAGACAAAACCATATTGGTTTCTGTTATGTATGCCAACAACGAAATAGGTACTATTCAAAACATACGTGAAATATCCAAGATTGTTCGTAGCAAAGGGGTTTTGTTTATGACAGATGCTACGCAAGCAGTGGGTAAAATCCCCGTAGATGTAGAAGCAGACGGTATAGACCTTTTAGCTATGTCAGGGCATAAAATATACGGTCCAAAAGGTATAGGTGCGCTATATGTACGTAGAAAAAACCCTCGCGTAAAAGTAACCGCACAGATGGACGGCGGAGGGCACGAAAGAGGTATGCGTTCAGGTACGCTTAACGTTACAGGCGCAGTAGGACTAGGTAAAGCCTGCGAAATCGCTATGCAAGAAATGCCCACAGAAAGCATAAGACTAGCCAAACTTCGTGATAAATTGGAAAACACCTTGCTCAGCACCATTGAAGAGGCCTACGTAAATGGAAGCAGACAACATAGATTGCCTCATGTATCCAATATATCCTTTGCTTTTGTAGAAGGAGAAGGCTTAATGATGGGTATCAAAAATATTGCAGTTTCCTCAGGTTCTGCTTGTACCTCTGCTTCATTAGAACCTTCTTATGTACTAAAAGCACTCGGAGTAAATGACGAATTAGCACACTCGTCTATTCGCTTTGGATTAGGTAGATTTACTACCGAAGAAGAGATTGATTATACTATCCCCTATGTACAACAAGCCGTAGCTAAATTAAGAGAAGTAAGCCCCCTCTGGGAGATGTTCAAAGAAGGCATTGATTTATCTAAAATTGAATGGAAAGCCCATTAAACTTTTTTTACATATTTTCGTAATAATCCTAAAATTTCAAAAAAACGTAATTATTTAACCAAATACAACTATGGCATATTCAGATAAAGTAATAGACCATTACAGTAATCCCCGTAACGTGGGAACACTAGATAAAGATAAAAAAGAAGTAGGAACAGGTCTTGTAGGCGCTCCCGAATGCGGAGACGTGATGCGCCTTCAAATTGAAGTAGACCCTGAAACTAAAACCATTATAGATGCAAAATTCAAAACTTATGGTTGCGGTTCTGCAATAGCTAGCTCTTCATTAGCAACTGAATGGCTAAAAGGCAAAACGGTTGATGAAGCCCTTACCATAGACAACATGGACATCGTGGAAGAATTAAGCCTACCTCCCATAAAAATCCACTGTTCTGTCTTGGCAGAAGACGCTATTAAAGCCGCTATCAATGATTGGCGTATTAAAAATGGTTTAGAACCATTAGAATTAGAAGAACATCATTAAAAACAAATTACAACTATGATTACCATCAGCGAAAAAGCACTTCACAAAGTACTATCCCTCAAACAAGAAAATAACCTTGATGAAACGTATGGGCTTCGTGTATCCATAACGGGCGGCGGTTGCTCAGGGCTTTCTTACCATTTAGACTTTGATAACGAACAGAGACAAGGCGACCATGTATTTGAAGACAAAGGCATAAAATTATTCGTGGATATGAAAAGCCTCCTCTACCTTGTAGGTACTGAATTGGATTTCTCAGACGGTTTAAATGGAAAAGGTTTTCATTTCATTAATCCCAATGCCTCACGTACTTGCGGCTGTGGAGAGAGTTTTGCTGTGTAGGTTTTAGACGTAGATTCTGTATCTTACTGAAGCAAGAATAGTAACTGCTATTCTTGCTTTTTGTTACTTAATAAGTTGTTTGCTTTTTTCTTCTTTTGCAAATATTTCATATTTTTACATGTAAAAAACCGTCATTATGAAAAATATCATTCTATTACTTTTTATTTGTGCGTCCTATGTAATACTATCTCAAAACGTAGGTATAGGAATAGCAACTCCACAAGGTAAATTACATATTAGCGGGGGTTATGCCACAACAGGCATGACCGCACCAGGAAATTCTTTCTACATGAATGCCAACGGTGCATCTCCGAACGCAGGTCAAATAGTATGGGGAGATAATACAGGTTGGAAACTTAACTTCGGTACAGTAGCAGGGGGAAGTTTTCAACCTCGTGTAACTATGGTGGACTTAGGTAATGTAGGTATTGGGACCGTTACTCCCAATGCAAGATTAGAGATATCCGGTACCGCTACGGCAACGACTGAACCACAGTTACGTTTATTTAATCCTAATGTAGGGGTAGGCACTACCGCAGGATTAAGAATGCGTACAGGTAGTGGCTGGGACATAAAACTGCAAACTGTGGAGAATACTGATTGGCTGCAACTTACAGATGGCGCTGGTGGAATACAGCATGCTTTTCATGGAAACAGATATTATCCTGGTTCAACTTCCAACAATGGTACTAATACAGGCTATATTACAGGTAATGGTACAAATATAGCTGTGGGTACACCTACACCGAATGCAAGTGCTTTATTACATATACAATCTACTAATAAGGGGGTTTTATTACCACAAGTAGCCTTAGTAGCGGCTAATAACCCTGCACCTATTACACCAGCACCTGCTACGGGGCTTTTAGTGTATAATACGGCTACATCAGGAACAGGTACAACTGCGGTTACACCCGGACATTACTATTGGGACGGTACAAGATGGCAACGTTTTCAAACTAATGCCTATGCAGGTATTGTGCAGGGTACTTTCGCCCCAACCGATGTAGACCTAACTACTGATGCACCTGCTTTTCAGTATGTAAATACATCTATAACTCTTCCTCCGGGAAAATGGGTAGTATTTGCTACGGTTCTGCTTAATCCTAATGCTTCATTTACTTCTGGTGCTTGCTGGGTAAGAAGTTCATTTTCCGAGTCTAATGTTACTTTTAGTTACAGTCCTGATATTGTCGGTTCGCCTTTAATGAGTGGTAGTATAGTAGCTCCCTGTATGTATGGATTAGTAACAGGGCAAGTTATCATCAATAACACATCAGGCGGAAGCAAAACATATTACTACTGGGCAAATAAACAGAATTTCGGCGGTTATACAGGTGGTATAAACGCCTATGCTTGGGGTTCCTGGGGCGAAAATCAACTTTTCGCAGTACCAGCAAATTAGATAAGTTCTCTTTTCTCAGAAATACTGAAAATACACTCTTTTGGCAAATGATTACAATAAAATTGTAACTTTGCAAAGTTATTTTGTTACAATTATGGCAACAACGTCAGATTTAAAGAATGGTATAACCATTCGTTTTGAGGGCGAACTCTGTGTAGTAGAGGAATACCAACACCGTACACCAGGAAATTTACGTGCTTTTTATCAGGTAAAAATGCGTTCTATACGTACAGGAAAGATATTAGAGCATCGTTTTCGTGCAGGAGAAACCATAGACATTGTAGACTTGGAAACCAAAAAACTGCAGTATTCCTATAAAGAGGGAGAAAATCTTGTCTGCATGGACGTAGAAGAAGGAACTTATGAACAATACTACATTCCTGAAAAATTGTTTGGGGATAAAATAAAATACCTCAAAGAAGGTTTTGATGTAGTCGTAGAATTTGAAGGTGAAACCCCAGTTACCGCACAGGTGCCTAACTTTGTAGAACTTTTAATTACGTATGCGGAACCTGCCGTAAAAGGTGATACTGTAAATAATGTTATGAAACCTGCCATATTAGAAACAGGAGCAAAAATAAACGTGCCTATGTTTGTCAATGAAGGAGAAAAGATAAAAATTGATACTCGCACGGATACCTATTTAGAACGTGTAAAACAATAGGTAAAATGCAGTGTATTCCAAACCAATTACTTTAAAGTTTTGTTGGTATTTCAAGAATTTATTGTAATTTCACCGCTTAAATATAGTTAATAACAATGGCAAAACCAATAGTATTAAAAGACGAAGTAACCATACGTTTTGCAGGAGACTCAGGAGATGGTATGCAGCTCACAGGAACAGAGTTTACCAATGCTTCTGCTCTCCTCGGAAACGATTTAAGTACCTTTCCTGATTATCCTGCCGAAATTCGTGCTCCACAGGGTACAGTAGCAGGGGTTTCAGGTTTTCAAATCCATTTTGGTTCTACAGAAGTAGATACTCCTGGCGATATATGCAATGTATTAGTGGCTATGAATGCCGCCGCCCTCAAAGCTAATTTAAGATACCTTGAAGTAGGTGGGATAATCATTGCTAACACTGACGGCTTTGATGAAAAAAATCTCAGATTAGCCAAAATTGAAAAAAACCCACTGGAAGATGGTAGCTTGGATAAGTATAATGTCATTAAAATAGATGTTACCAAAATTACACGTGCCACCTTGCAGGACAGTGGTTTGTCTACTAAAGAAACTGACCGCTCTAAAAACATGTTTGTATTAGGACTACTCATGTGGTTATACAACCGCCCATTAGATAGTGCTATTCGTAATTTGGAAGCAAAATTTAGTAAAAAGCCTGAAATTTTACAGGCAAATTTACGTCTGTTGCGTGCAGGATATGACTATGGAGAAACTACAGAACTCTTTACTACTCGTTATGACGTAAAACAAGCTCCTACTATGGATAAAGGCAAATATCGTAATATCATGGGTAATCAAGCCCTCGCTTACGGATTTATTGCCGCTTCCCAGTTGTCAGACCTGCCTTTGTATCTTGGCAGTTATCCTATTACTCCAGCATCAGATATCCTACATGAACTTTCTAAATACAAATCCTTTAATGTACATACCTTTCAGGCAGAAGATGAAATAGCCGCTATATGTGCCGCAATTGGAGCTTCTTTTGGTGGTGCATTAGCCATTACTACAAGCTCAGGACCTGGTATTGCACTCAAAGGAGAAGCCATAGGATTAGCTACTATGCTTGAATTACCTATTGTGGTTGTAAATGTACAACGTGGCGGACCCTCCACAGGATTGCCTACTAAAACAGAACAAGCAGACCTATTACAAGCTATGTATGGCAGAAATGGGGAATGCCCCACCGTTGTTATCTGTACTCGTCAGCCTAATGATTGTTTTGACGTAGCCATAGAAGCATCTAGAATTGCAATTGAGCACATGGTGCCTGTTATGTTACTTTCTGACGGCTATATCGCTAACGGTGCAGAGCCTTGGCTTATCCCTGATATGAGTAAATACCCCAAAATTAAACCTAACTTCCTTACAGAACCCAATGGCGAAAACGGTAAACTCCTTCCTTACAAACGTGATGAAAAATTAGTACGCCCATGGATACTTCCAGGCACAAAAGGTCTAGAACATCGTATTGGTGGGATAGAAAAACAACATGAAACAGGAAATGTTTCTTATGACCCAGAAAACCATGAATTTATGGTTAAAATGCGCCAAGCAAAAGTGGATAAAATTGCAGACTATATTCCTCTACAAGAAATTGAACAAGGTCCTGAAAACGGAGATTTATTGGTTGTAGGCTGGGGTTCTACTTTTGGCTGTATCCGTACTGCTGTACGTGAACTTAATACTCAGGGAAACAATATCGCCCAAATTCATTTACGCTATCTTAACCCATTCCCTAAAAACTTGGGTGATATACTTAAAAACTATAAAAAAGTTCTTGTACCTGAAATCAATAACGGACAATTAGTAAAAATACTTCGTGATAAATATCTTGTAGATGCTATTCCTTTCAATAAAATTCAGGGCTTGCCCTTCAATACCGTTGAAATGAAAGCTAAAATTCTTGAAGTTCTTGGTAAATAAAAACGTGTGTAACCTATAAAAAAAACAACAAATAATTATGTCAGAAACAAGTACAATAAATAATACAGCACTTACCGCAAAAGATTTTGTATCAGACCAGGAAGTGCGCTGGTGCCCTGGATGTGGTGACTATTCTATATTAAAGCAAGTTCAGACTATTCTCCCGGACTTGGGTATTCCCCGTGAAAAATTTGCGTTTATTTCTGGTATCGGATGTTCAAGTCGTTTTCCTTATTACATGGAAACTTATGGGCTTCACTCTATTCATGGAAGAGCTACTGCTGTAGCATCAGGATTAAAAATGCTCCGTCCTGATTTATCTGTATGGATTATATCAGGTGATGGTGACGCTCTCTCTATCGGCGCTAATCATACTTTGCAACTTATCCGCCGTAATCTTGATGTGCAGATGTTAGTATTCAATAATCAGATTTATGGCTTGACCAAAGGGCAATACTCTCCTACTTCCGAAGAAGGTAAAATTACCAAATCTACCCCTGTGGGTTCTATTGACCATCCGTTTAATCCTTGTGCCTTAGTACTTGGCGCGGATTCTACATTTGTAGCCCGTTCTTTAGACAGAGACCCTAAACATTTGCAAGGTGTTCTTAAACGTGCTGCCGCACACAAAGGAACATCTTTTGTGGAAATTTATCAAAATTGTAACATCTTTAATGACGGCGCATTTTTTATTTTCACAGAAAAAGAAACCAAACTGCAAAAAGGTATCTATGTAGAACATGGTAAACCCATGCTTTTTGACAACGGTAAAAAGGGTGTAAAATTAGACGGTACAAAGCCTATTGTAGTAGATATGGCAAACGCCTCTGCCAATGACCTCTGGATTCA
Source organism: uncultured Bacteroidia bacterium (assembly GCA_938028625.1). Classification (GTDB taxonomy): domain Bacteria; phylum Bacteroidota; class Bacteroidia; order JANWVE01; family JANWVE01; genus JANWVE01. Next base: position 23,644 of record CALIZB010000109.1, read on the forward strand.
TGATGAAAAAGATGTTATTAAAGCCAATATCTTAACCCGTATGTTTGATGACCCAAGAGATACAGACCTTCCTCGTCCTTTTGGGGTATTCTATACCACAGAACGCCCATGCTATGAGGATGTGCTTAAACAACAGATTCAGGAAGCCATTGAACAAAAAGGCAAGGGAGATATTACTAAACTCATCAACTCAGGTGATACTTGGGTAATTGCTTAAGTACCATAAAAAATAATTCAGAATAAAATGAGGTTAACAAAAAAAGTTAATCTCATTTTTTATTCCAGCAAATACAATACCTGTTCGCCTAAGTCTACTTTTTGCTTGACTAATGCCTTTAAATGGTCAGGCAGTATATAATTTGATTGGGTAGCAATATAGGTTGCTTTATATTCCTGTATAAAATCTACCTGACTTTGGGCTATACTTACAAATTTTCCTTGCTTTTTTTGACTCTCTACATATCGGTTAAAAATAGATATTCTTATAAGTTTTTTGACTATTTCTTTTTTGTGGGGTTCTGAAAAAACCTCCGGATTGATTTCGTGTGTATTCAACAAAACAGTATAAGTGTCAGAAAACACATTGCTTAAATCATATACAATAGAGGAAGAGTATCCGTTTGCATTAAATAAAGATTTGCCAAAATCAGAACTGTCCCTGAGAAATACCCCAAGTCGACTAGTTTTATTTTGCAATGCGTTTTTCATAGTTTTTAATCTGTTAATGTATTTTTCATTATGAGTAGAAGTATACATGTGGGATAGATGATGGGCATAAATTTCATATATACTACTTCCTGAAAGAATAATGAAACAGACCCAAAATACTGTTCTTCTCTGGTGGCTGAATAAGAATATCAAAATACTTATTGCTAACAGATTAAGTATAGGGGTAGTGATATTGGAAAAAATTTGCACACTGTCTAAATTTTTGCTTAAAAGAACCCAGCCTAAAAGTGCAAAGGTGGGAATAATAAAAGTAAGCCAAATATAAGGTTCACTCTTGAGCAGTCTGGTAATGTGTTTTCGCAAAAACAGATACCCTAGTAAAGGAATATACCAGTATGCAAAAAATACTCCGAGCAGGGTATTACCTATGATATTTATTTTTGTTCTAATATTACCTAAATCTATTTCTGGAGTAATGCTCACGGTTTTGTCCTGAAAAATACTATAAAATGCTAACAGACATACAAATAAAACTACAAAATGGGTAAGCAACCATTTTCCATTTTCTTTTTTATATAGAACAAGATACGCGGTTAGCAAACCAAGTCCTCCATATACAGAAGGTATAGTAGTGGAGTAAAATATGGGAACAAACAATAACAACAGATAGGATTGGCGTTGTTTTTTTTGCAAAAACAGCAGTAGTGCTGTTATGAGAAAAACATAAATCACAGAAATTTTATGACAATCCCATAAAGTGTAGGAATACAAATCAATATAAAATCTTTTGTACAAATAATCATATAATAGTGTATCAGGTACTGAAAAACCGGTTACAAAAGTAGCCAGGAGAGCAATAAAAGAAAGATATTTTGCAGGAAAAGAAACATGGACTAACAAAGTGCATATCCCTGTATAAAACAAAAAAATAAAAACAGGGTACGTTGTTAATAGCAAGACAGAAAGATAATTCTGTCTGGTAATAGTTGCAATTCCCCCGTTAAGCCATATCTCTAAATAATGATAAGGTTGTATACCTGTGGGAGGTATTACGTAATTGGTATAGTAATGTTCTGTACCTGTACGTACAATATTATAAGACAAGTTTGCATAAAAATTGTAATCACCAATCATAACAATCAATACCCCCTGATAGCTGTAAATATAATACATAATTGCATATATTGCTGTAAGCCCTAGAAAGCTGTTCATTAGTATGTATGGTGTTTCTGAATAAGGGTTGTCTGAATATTTTGGTTTATTAAAAAAGGAGATTTTGTACTCTCGGTATAACAGTATACCTAACAAAAAGGTGAAAATCATCACGGTTTTGCCTTTTGTATAAAAAACGGCAATTATAGTTGAAAAACTAATCAATCCAATGAGTATATTGAACAAAATAGTAGAATACTGTATATGCTCTTTTATGTTAAGCAGTCTTTTTACGCTCCAGCCCAATAACCAAAGAAACAAGGTAAAAAGTAAAAAAATGAGATAAAACTTAATAAACAGCATAATAACGCAATAATAACTCTTCTAAGACTAAAAATAAAACAATAGCAACTTTTTTTATTTCTTTCCCACTATGCAACTCCACTCTTTTAATGAATTTTTTTCAACTATTGTCAGTTCAAGAGTACGAATATGATGTTCAATGATAGTATTGTCTGTTTCTAAAAAGCCACTTAAAAGTAAAAATCCCTTTTCGTTTAACCTTGAATAATATTCTTTCATTTGGGAGAGAATTACATTTCTGTTGATATTTGCGAGAATAATATCAAAATTACTTTCTGAAAGAGTTTCTATGCTTCCCAAATGTGTGGTAATATTATTTATCTTGTTTAGCAATGCGTTTTCCTGAGTGTTTTCTATGCACCAGGTATCAATATCTATGGCTGTAATCTGTTTTGCACCTAATAAACTTGCGTATATGGATAAAATCCCTGAACCACAACCTACATCTAATACGGTTTTATTCTCAAAATCAAGCTGTTTCATAGCCTTTAACATCATTTGAGTAGTTTCATGATGTCCTGTACCAAATGCCATTTTAGGTTGTATCAGTATAACCCGCTTATAACTTGCGTCATCTTTATTATCATGGTGCGTTGCTCTTATAAGTATATCAGGATACAAACAAACAGGCATAAAATTACTTTCCCATACAGCATTCCAGTTTTGTGCAGGAATATATTTGGTTTCATAAGGAATGCTCTCAATGACAGGATATTTGCTCAATACTTTTTGCATAAGATTTTCACTGAACACTTGTGCGGGTATGTAACCGTCTAAAAAATATTCATTTTGCTCAAAAGACTCAAAACCCAAGTCTGCTACTATACTCATAATGATTTCCTGTATATCCTGCGGTGCTTTCCAAATTATCTGTATATAGTTATGGTTCTGTATAGCATTCATGATACAAAAGTAGGATATTTGTTGATACTACATGCAAAAAGTGCCTCCCAAGATACTATTTCTGAATACTTTACAAAATAATGACGTACAGATTTGGATTTTTCAAAAGTGTTGCTATCTTTGCCAATACTCTGAATTTCACTATTTTTATTATTTAAGAATTTTACTTACAAAAGTATAACCTCATTTATCATAAACTTAAAAACTATATGAAAAAATTACTGTATGTATGTTTTTGGGTACTAATAGCCCATACAACCCTTGCCCAGGAATACTATGGTGCAAGCGCCTCAGAAAAAGTACAAAACTGTACGGTGGTGCGTTACAATAGTCAAAGTACAGCACCTGTTTTTCTGAAACTGAATGACAAAACGCTTTCCCAACAAGAAAGTATAACGTGGTTAAGCCAAGCGTTAGGTGCAGGTTCGTCTGATTCATGGACAAAATACCGTGAAGAAAAAGATAATATCGGCTTTGTACATGAACGCTATCAACAGTATTATGCAGGCTTCCCCGTAGAAGGTGGTGTGTACATTTTACATAACAAAGATGGCTATGTGCAGTCTGCTAATGGTGTGTTCTTTAAAGGTATAAATGCCGCAAGTTCTCCTGTTTTGACAGAAGCTATGGCGCTTCAAAAAGCATTAGATTATGTACATGCGGCGGTGTATAAATGGCAAATTCCCGCAGAAGAAAATCATTTGAAAGAAGAAAAAAATGATGTTAATGCTACGTACTTTCCCAAAGGAACATTAGTAATTGCACCAAAAGACCGAAATTATGCTCCCGAAAACTTTAAACTTTCTTACAAATTTGATATTTATGCCCACCAACCTCTGTCCCGTCAATATGTATTTGTAGACGCCTTGAATGGTGATATTATTCTTACTAATGATAGAATTCATCATATAGACTCAACAGGTACTGCCGTAACTAAATTTAGCGGTAATAGAACTATTAAAGCAGATTATGTAAGTCCAGGAAATTTCAGACTTCGCGAAACTGCACGTTGTGGACTTAGGACCTATAACCTTCAAACAGGTACAAATTATAGCGCCGCTATTGATTTTACAGATACAGATAACTATTGGAATAACGTAAATGCTCAAAAAGATGAAGTAGCCACAGACGCACATTGGGGTTCTGAAATGACGTATGATTTCTACAAAACAAACTTTAATAGAGATAGCTATGACAATATGAATAGTAGTTTATTAAGTTATGTGCATTATAGTACAAACTATGTAAATGCTTTCTGGGACGGAACACGCATGACTTACGGAGATGGTAATCTAAGTTCAGGTTTTCACCCTCTTACCTGTTTAGATGTAGTTGGGCATGAAATTACTCACGGTGTAACCGAATACACAGCTAATTTAGATTATGCTTATGAATCAGGTGCTTTAAATGAGTCTTTTAGTGATATATTTGGTAAAGCTATTGAGTATACAAACAAAGCCTCCACTTTTACGTGGATTATTGGTAAAGAAATTACAACCAGCGGTAATGGTATCCGTAATATGCAAAACCCTAATATTCACGGCGACCCTGATACTTATCTCGGTACAAATTGGTACACAGGAACAGGGGATAATGGCGGTGTGCATACAAACAGTGGTGTACAAAATTATTGGTTTTATCTACTTTGTCAGGGCGGAAGTGGTACAAATGATGTAGGTAACACATTTAATGTAACAGGAATTGGCTTTACCAAAGCCCAGAATATAGCTTATCGCAATTTGAGCGTGTATTTAACTAATACCTCCCAATATGCTGATGCCCGTTTTTATGCTATTCAGTCTGCTATTGACCTTTACGGAGCTTGCTCGCCTGAGCATGAAGCGGTTACTCGTGCATGGTACGCTGTAAACGTAGGACCTAATTATGTAGCAGGTGTAGTAGCTGATTTTAATGCAAATGCACTTACTTTCTGTTCTATTCCTGCCACAGTTAATTTTACAAACACAACTATAAATGGCACTTCATTCTATTGGGATTTTGGAAATAGCACAACCAGTACTCTTATGAACCCCACAGCTACTTACACTGCAAATGGTACTTATACAGTTAAACTGATTGCTAACGGTGGTGCTTGCGGTATAGACAGCACTATAAAAACTTCCTATATTACTATCAGTGCTCCTAATCCACCTGTTACGACAAATGACTCTGTTTGTGATGCAGGAAGCGCTACGGTATTAGCAAGTCCTTTAAGTTCGGGTACGGTATATTGGTATAATACGCCCACAGGAGGCACGAGTTTTCATACAGGAACGTCTTACACTATCCCAAGTTTAGTCAGCACACAAACATTCTATGTATCCGAAGAAGTACCACAACCTTTACAAAGTATAGGACCTGCGGATAATACTTTTGGTGGGGGCGGATATTTAAATCACCCTAATCAACATCTTGTTTTTGATGCTAATAAAGCCTTTATTTTAGAAAGTGTAAAAGTATATGCTAATGGCGCAGGAAATCGTACTATTCAATTACGCAATAGTAGCGGCACGGTTCTACAAAGCACAACAATAAATATGACTAATGGAATGCAAGTAGTTACCTTAAATTTTAATGTTCCCGCAGGTACTAATCATCAATTAGGTTTAGCCTCTTCATCAAGTTCAAATTTATATCGCAATAATGCAGGAGTAGCGTTTCCTTACAGTATTGCAGGATTGGCTTCTATCAAAACATCTAGTGCAGGAACTGGATATTATTACTTCTTCTACGACTGGAAAATACGCGAAACACCTTGCAAAAGTGCACGCGTACCTGTGAGTGCGGTATTGAATACTACACCTGCTACACCTAATATCACTGAAAGCGGAGGCGTTTTGTATGCTAATGTAACAGCGTCTTCTTATCAATGGTATTTGAATGGAAATCCAATTCTAGGCGCAACGGCGTCCTCATACACCCCCAGCGTAGACGGAATTTACACAGTAATAGCTAAAAATGGTAATTGTGCAAGTGGTGCTTCTTCAGGATACAATTTTGTTATAAGCACTCTTAATGAAAACCTTGTTATGTGTGAGGACTGTATGACCATATCTCCTAATCCAACGAATAGCCATATTACTTTGAATATTCCTTTCCTTAAACCCGCAAATGTAACCATACAGCTTACCGACGCTTTGGGAAGAGCAGTGTTCCGTGATGTTAACTATACTAACGGTATTCAGAACTATACAGTCAATATGCAAAACCTTGCACAAGGGACTTATATCCTGAGTTTGCAAACAAATCATCAGATTATACGCAGAAATATCGTCAAACTGCAATAAACACTTAAAAATAATCTTTTCACAACGGGTAGTATTAGTACAACTGCCCGTTTTTTTATCTTTGCACTATGAAAAAGAAACTTCCGATAGGTATAAGCACATTCAGGGATATTGTTCAGGACAACTTTGTGTATGTGGATAAAACTCGCTATATCCTCAGTCTTATACTAAATTTTAGGTATATCTTTCTCTCCCGCCCGCGAAGGTTTGGCAAATCCTTGTTTTTGGATACAATAAAATACGTTTTTGAAGGCAAAAAAGAACTTTTTCAAGGTTTATACATTTACGATAAATGGAACTGGGAACAAACATATCCTGTCCTTAAAATAGATTTTGTAGGGGGGAATTTTACTAGTCCTGAACAAGTAAAAAACAGATTACAAGAAAATTTGCAG
>CALIZB010000110.1 GCA_938028625.1 uncultured Bacteroidia bacterium
GCTTGTAATCTACGCTTAGCTGTTTGGTGTGCAGGGTCGTCCTCTGCTAGACCTTGTGGTTTTTGTTCTTCTTCTGTTTTTGTGCTGTTTTCAGTAGTTTGACTTTCATTATCAACTTTACTCTCTGTGTTGGAAACACTACTTTCCTCTTTGGGTAGCATAGCTAAAGCTTGTTTTGCTCTTTCGTCAGAAGATTTTTCCCAATTCGCTTTGGCATTAGGTATATCATCAAGAAAGAAACAGCACTGTCCTAACCAAAAATAATCTTCTGAGGGATTGTAATTTGGATTATTAGCATTTAAAGCCATGATTTTTTCTAAATCTGCTTTCGTAGTAGCATACTGCTTCAAGTTGTAACTTAATACTACCCTTTGTCTATACATTTCGGGATTGTTTTCATCAGGTTTTTTCTCAAAATATGTATTCATGTCTTCCAAAGCAAACTCAAACTGTTGCGAACCAATATAAGCGGTTGCTCTCTCCCAATAGATATTCGGATTATCATTCTCTTGAATAGCTTGAGTGTATAAAACTACGGCTTTTTCAAATTCATTTGCTTGTGTCGCCTGGCGAGCTTGTTCTAAAAAGGTACTCATAATAGTACAAAAATAAGAAAAAATTCAGAACTCTTTTGCATGATAAAAAGTTTTTACTGTATATTTGTAACAACATTAAAAAGAACAGTATGTCTACCAAAAAATATTTCAAGGATATAAAACTCGGAATATCTACTACTCTGGGCGGTATGAAAGCCACTATGAAGCACTTTTTAATTGGTGCAAGACGCAGACGTATTCCTATGGGTATAGATAATCCTGATTATTTTAAGCAACCTGATGGCTTGGTAACTATTCATTATCCCAAAGAAAAAGTACCTGTTCCTGATACAGGACGATACAGACTACATAACGAAATAGATGACTGTATCGGCTGTAAAGCTTGTGCTAGAGATTGTCCCGTAGATTGTATTACTATTGAAACTATTTCCGCAGTAGAAGACTTAGGTACAACTTCTGACGGAACAAAGAAAAAACTTTGGTTAGCTGTTTATGATATAGATATGGCAAAATGCTGTTATTGTGGTTTATGCACTGCGGCATGTCCTACGGAGTGCCTCACAATGACAAAAGTATATGATTTTGCAGAATATGACAGAGATAACCTTTTGTATCACTTTGGAAATTTAACTCCACAACAAGCCGCTGAAAAACGCAAGCAATTAGAAGAATCCAAGAAAAATAAAAATACTGCCAAAACTGAAACTACTGCTGTTGTAGAAGAGAAAAAAGAAGAAACTGCTCAACAAAATACACAAAGTGCGGGTGGCAGAAAAAAACCTATTATGAAGCGATAATCACAAAGTAAAGATAAATTAAAAAGCCTCTCTGAATGTATTAGAGAGGCTTTTTTACTTGAAGTGGGTTCTCAGGGGATCGAACCCTGGACCTACGGATTATGAGTCCGTTGCTCTAACCGACTGAGCTAAGAACCCGTATTTTTATTTTGGGACTGCAAAGGTAGATAACTTTTTTATACAATGCAAATTTTTTTTATTTACTAGTCGTGTCCTGTATGATGTTTTGCTTGCGCTTATGTATGCAATGTCCGTGCGCTGTGGGCTGTACAACACGCTCATTGAGTAGCGAAGCGTACCGAAATGACCGTGTTTTTCTACTCAATGACCGTGTTATTCAATCATCACAAAAGCGCCCCAATAATACGGTTCTTTGTACTGCTTGCGGATATCTTTCTGAGCAGTTTCAAAGGCTTTTCTTTTATCCATGCCTTTTTTCTGCCAATTCTCGTAAAATTTAGTCATCAGTAACTGGGTAGCGTCATCGCTTACTTTCCATAAACTCATGATGATACTTTGCGCTCCTGCAACCTTGAATGCTCGCTGTAAGCCATATACTCCTTCTTTGCTTGCTTGTCCTAAACCTGTTTCACAGGCACTTAACACAACTAATTCCGTGCTGTCCAATTCCATATTCATCACCTCAAATGCCGTGAGTTTGCCGTCTTCTCTATCAAAAGGTCGGATTTCCATACGGTCATAATCCACCACTCCTGCAAATAAAAGCCCTGCATTGAGCATAGCCTGCGTGCTACTTTGGTATTGACCTTTTTTGAAGTACCCATGCGTGGCTATGTGTAAAATACGCGGATTTTTAATAGACTTAATATATTCCTCAGTAGCATTCTCTCCTATTACTGTGGTGCTGTTAGGTAAAAAAGTAGATATTTTTTTTACTTCTTTTTCTGCTCCCTCTAATTGTGAAACATCTTGTAATTCTACGCTTCTATTTGTATTTGGGGCTTGGTTAGACGCCTCTTGTATTTCATATTTTGGATTGCCAATTAAATAAGCATATTTACCTATTTTTTGGTCATTTTTTTCTAAAATATCTTTGGTATTGGTTACGTTAATAATCTGTATCTCATCAAATACATATTGTTTTGTATCAGTGTTATACAATGTCATCAAATTGACCTGATGATAAATAGCATCTGGAGATAGATATACTGTTTTTATACCTTTTAACTTATTTTTTATAGGTTGCCAATAAACCTTATAGCTTAATTCGTCAAGTATTTTATGTCTTATACTACGCTTGTAGTTAATAAAATACTCTTTTTCTAATTTAGTACCTTCATATAGAGGAACTAATTCAGGGTGTTTGCTATCTTTTTTAATGATTAAAGCAAAGTAAAGATTAGGGTCATTTTTTTGATTTTCACCTGTTAAGTCTTTTCTGTATATACGTACTATTTCAATAGCCGCTTCCTGTGATTTGAGTGTGTTTTGAATATCCTTCCATGTAGTTATTTTGGTTGTAAAGGTATTGGCAAAATCTTCACTTTTAAGAGCAAGTTCTTTTTCAAGTTCATTGATACGTCTATTCAGGCTGTCCAGACTGATTTTCTTTTTCTGACGGATTTCCGCAGTGATATTCTGTGCTTTGGTATATTTATCTTTGGTAATTTTCCATTCTAAATAGAGCTTTTTAAGATTTTCGTCTGTACTGTTTATAATTCTGTTTTTTACTTTTTCAGAACTGCTTAAAATAAGTCCTTTGGTTTGGAGTATAAGGTCATAACTATATTCAGTTAGAATATGCCTTTTTTTGTATTGAAGAAAAACAAAGTTCTGAAAAGTATTAAAAGTACTTTCTATGTTCGCTTTGAGGTATTTTTCCTTTTCGCTTTCAGATAAATTCTTAAAATTGTTTTCTATATCTTGTATTCTCGTTTGAATAATATGTTTGAATATAGTTTCAGCTTCTGAGTATCTTTTTTGTTGGGTATACATAACAGATAGATTTTCACAAGTAGAGATGTATGCGATATGTTTTTTAGAGAATAGTTTTTCGTAAATACTCAAAGACTCTTTAAATAAAGACTCTGCCTGAGAATATTTTTTTTCTAATCTGTATATACGGGCTAAATTATTGCAAGCCGTAGCATAATAACTACTGGTTTTACCTAATGACGAAGCATAAATATCTCGTGATTGTACAAATAAAGTTTCTGCTTCACGAAATTTATTTTGTGCAGAATATAAAAATCCGAGATTATTACAAGCACCTGCATACTGCTGGTGATTTTTACCAAAGATTGCCATATTTATAGATAAAGCTTCTTTATACCAAAACTCAGCCTGTTCATATTTGCCTGTGGCATAAAACAGTCCTCCCAGTAAATTACACGATGCCGCATAATCAGGGTGGTTTTTGCCTAATACCTGTTTTCGTATTTGTATAGCTTCCTCATATAAATCTTTAGCTTGTTCATACAAACCTTGTTTTTCATATAATGATGCTAAATTATTACAAGCCGTAGCGTAATATGGGTGTTTTTTACCCACTAATTTTTCATATCCTTGCTTGGCTAATTTGAACGAAACCTCTGCTTCGGGATACTTTCCTTGTGTCTGATACACTTTTGCGAGATTATTAGAAATAGTAGCAAAATACAGATGATTTCTACCTAAGCTTTTTTCTATAATAGAGAGTGCTTGTTTCAGATATATCTCTGCTTCGGAAAGCCTATCTTGATTAAGATACAAATTTCCAAGATTATTACAAGAAGCAGCATATTCTGAATGAGTTTTTCCGAGAACCCGTTCTCTGATTTGTATGCTTTGCATATACAGTTTTTCGGCATCAGCATATTTTCCCAAAGTTTCAGATAAAATACCTAAATTATTCACAATCTCTGCGTATTCGGCACTTTCAGTTTGCCGAAGCATCTCCATGATGTATTTTGCTTCTTGATATAAACTATCAGATACATGAAATTTTGCCTTATTTTTATATGCCCAAGCAATATGATCTAAACAGATTGCATATTCTACGCTGTTTTTGCTTTTCTCTTTTATACACCCTTCAATAGCTTTTTTACCTAATAAAATAGCACTATCTGGTTTGCTGTCGTTGTATTCATAGCACAGGCTGTCTAATTGCTTCCATGTCTGACAATTTCCTGATACAATGTAAGCTAAATAAATAAGTATAAAAAATGCTATTCGCATATTTTACAAAGGTAAAGCATAAAGCTCATAAAATCTCTATTTTTTGCATAAAATTGGTCTTCAAATAGAAATTGGCATGGCAGGTAGATATTGATATTTTTTGTATTGATAAACTCACAAAGAAATTATTGGTCATCAGGTCTACGAGGTACAATAGATGGATTTGAGCCATAGTTACCAGGTAATATGTTATTATCTGTGTTAAGATTAGGATTGATAGTTTTGCCTCTTATCACAGCTTCCCAACGGCTGTTTTGCAGTTCACCAAACAGGTCAGAGTGAAGCAGACGCAGGTCATTGGTAGTATAATCTTTATCATAAAAGATAAAACGAACATTTGCTTGTCCATTCAGTTTGTAATAAAACCATATCTCGTGCGGGTAGGAGTTGCCTTCTCTCGGAATAACTTGAATATCATTAGGTAAACCATATGTTAAAACGATACGCCCTCTGTCCGTGAGATACCCTTTGCGAAGCTGAGACTTGTATTTTTCATTGACTAAGTCTACACGTTGTTTGAATTCTATCCATGCCTTAGTAGTTTTGACAGGGTCGTTGTCATTGCGTTTAAGCCAGAAATTGTAAAGAAACTTTCTTTTTTCGTCAATATTATTCAGGGCTTTGGCAAAAGCGGCTTCGCTCTCGTCAGAAATATAACCTAATGCATCAATATACATGTTGAGTTCTTTTTCAGAATAAGAATTGATAATATGGTCTTCGGTGAGATTAACTCCTTTTGCAAGATTTTTTTCTGCGAACAACTTGTCTGCACGCGTACTGTGCCTGTAAAAACCTACATTTGTCTGTGCGATAACATTCCCAGACCTGTCCTGAACCACACAGGATAAAAAATAAGACTGACTGATTAAATCTGTAATCGGGAAATGGTCTAATATTACAATTGGAGCATCTGTGGCTATTTTTTTAACTCTGTGTACATATTTCTCTAATACTTTGTTTGACCCTCTTGAACCTATGCTTATCGTAATGAGAACAGGGTCATTTTTGGGAACTTTGTTTGTAATGCCGTAAAGCTCTGTATAAAAAGCAAGAGTGTCCGTGTTGTCGCCGTACATAGCGTTGGGTTGCGGATACATATCATAACCTGCTTTGGAAAACTTATTTTTAGCAGTAGTTTTATAGAAATTAGACAAAAAACTTACGTCACTGAACTTTGTTTCTTTGGGATTAAAGTCCATTTCAAAGTCAGAGGTTACTTTTTGAGTATCTGTAACTTTATTATTATCTTTGCATTGAATTTCTAATCTATATTTTCCATTAGGCAGTTCTATGCGCTTTACATCTGTAAAATAGAAATCATCGCGTATATTAGTAGTATCTTGGATATTGGGACTAAGCAAATTAAATTTATCTGCATAAATAACTACGTTATTAGTAGCATTCTTGATAAGAAACAAAAACTCTACTGAACCTTGATATAATCCATCACTTTTTTTTGCATAACGAATGCTTTTTCCTACTACGGAGATATAAAACTCAGTATAAGGAGAGTTGTCCTGAGTGTTAAAGCGATTAAAATTGATGATTACTCCCAGTGTAAAAGCATTTTTTAGCATCATGCAAAAGAGCAGTATCAATAAACTGATTCTGTAAGTTTTCATTTCAGGATGCAAATATACTCATTTTTTTTGTATTGAAGAAACTACGTAGTAGGCTAAATATCCTACATGTTCATCAAAAAAGCTATTTATTTCATTAGTATTAGACCGACCTTTTGAAACGGCTACATCACCGTATAAAAGTTCTCCTGTCCTATTGTATAAACAAAAATGTAGTTTTACAGAACGGTCAAAGCGTGTTCCATCTGTAGCTACACAAGTCTGATAATTGGTTTTGATTTCTATTTGGGTAAGAAATAAAATTTTTTCTACTTCAAAAATCTTTGCTATACTGTCTAACAAATTTTCTTGATTAGGATAGACTAATAGGTATTTTGTTTCTTTGAGATTTTCTTGCAAACATAGCTTATCTTTATCTTGTAAAAAAGGAGTACTTTTCTTAAACCAGTTCATAAACTTAACATAGTTAGCTTCTAAATTTTTATTCTGTTGTAAGCGGGTAGGAGTTTCTTCTTTATATGCACAGTATTTTAATTTATGCCAATCCTTGAAGAGTTGTTCATCTTCGGGATTAGGAGATAGATATAAAGAAACAGCTGTATAGTATTCGCTTAATGCTTCTAATACTTCTTTTTCTATTTTTTCTTGCAATATTTTGCGCCATTGAAGTTTAGTGATGTTATTTTTTTCAGCAAATACATTATCACAATCAGATATATGCATAGACGGGGCGTAAGAAATCACCAAAATGCGTTCAGCGGGAGAAGTTTGCTGGCTGTATGCTAAAAACGCACTTGTGCAAAAAATAAAGTAAAATATAAAAAATTTATATGATACTTTTTTTGGAATCATCACTGCTGGAATGGTTCTCGTCTTGTGTTTCGTTTTTACTTTCTGTGCTGAACTCATTATCACCGAGAGTAAGAGAGTTTTTTTGACTATTTTGTGTATTATTTATCTGGTTGTTTTTCATCATTTCTAATAATTTTTTGGCATTTTCCTGCATAAGCTCTTCCTCGCTCAAAATATTTTTATGATTTTCTAAAAACATTTCTGTTTTTACTTCATCTTCTAATGCTTTCTGATTTAGTTTATCTATCCATTCTTGCGAATCTTCCACTTTTTCGCTCATGTTTTCTAACTCACTCATGGCTTTATTGAGAGATTGCATTTTTTTCTGCTGTTTTATCTGTTCTAAAATTTCTTTACGCTTTTTAATTTCTTTTAATTCTTCTTCTTTTAAGCGTTTTATCATTTCTTCGTTGCTTTCTTTCATAATTTGTATAAGTTTAAGCAAAGATACTTAATTTTGGATTAGAAAAACAACTATAATGTAAAAAATAAACATTTATATCGTATATTTACTATATTTGTATGATGAAAAAATCGCTTTTCTTGATACTGCTTGCTTTTAATACTTTATATGCTTTTTCTCAACCTATATTTTCCTTGAATAACAGCATTCCTGTACAGCATGGTTCGGTTACTTTGGGCAATGCATGGATGGGAGGGCTGAATGCACCGCAGTTTTCAGAAATTGACTTAAATAATGATGGCTTCAAGGATTTATTTGTTTTTGAACGGGCTACCAATAAAATACATACCTATCTTAATAATGGCATTACAGGAGTAGTCAGCTATACGTATGCACCTGCTTATATCAATAGTTTTCCGCAAGCGACAGATTATAATCCAAGTAAATCGGGTACATGGGTATTGCTCAGAGATTATGATTATGATGGCAAACCTGACTATTTTCTCGGTATGCCAGGTTCTGTATGGGTATTCAGAAATGTATCCACGCCTACAAGTATTGCTTTTACTTTGGTAAAAAAACCATTACAAGCAACCTATACCTCTGCAACTGCCAATTTGTATGTGGCACAAAATGATTTACCTGATATTATTGATGTAGACAATGACGGAGATTTAGACGTTATGACTTGGGACGTACTTGGAATAGGAATTTACTGGTTCAAAAACAAATCCCGAGAACTGTACGGTCATTCTGACAGTCTTGTTTTTGATGCTATCGGGTGCTGGGGAAATATCAGTGAAGATGGTGCAGAAAATCCCATGTTAGGATATTTTGGTTCAGGTTGTCCTATTTATCTTAATAAAACCGAACGCACTCAGCATGCAGGGTCTACTTTAACTTTGATAGATTTTGATAATGATGGCGATAAAGACATTCTCGTAGGCGGACCTGGCATACCTACACTTTGGTCGGCCGTTAATGGAGGCACACCAAGTTCAGCTAATTTTGTAAGTGCAACTTTAACGTATCCTGCCACTAATCCCTACAATGTACCTATTTTTGCGGCATCTTATTATTTAGATGTCAATAATGATAATAAAAAAGATTTGATTGTAGCCACTAATGAAATGGCAATGAATGCTATTACAGATAGCAAAAGCAGTATTTGGGTATATCTCAATACAGGTTCAACGGCATTTCCTATTTTTTCCACTGCACCTATTACTGCATGGCTGCAAAGCGACATGATTGATGCAGGAAACAATTCCATTCCTACCTTTTTTGATTATGACGCTGACGGTTTAATGGATTTGATTATCGCCAACGAAGGAGAGGTATCCGCAGGAGGAAATCTTATGCTGGGTACATTGACTTTATACAAGAATACGGGTACGCTTACTGCACCGAGTTATGTTAAAATTACAGATAATTACGCTAATATCAAAAATGATACTTTACGCGGTATAGCCGCTACCTTCGGCGATATTGACGGAGATGGCGACAAAGATATGATTATTGGTGATCAGACAGGTAAATTTCATTATTACCAAAATGTTGCAGGTGCAGGAAATCCTGCCGTTTTTGCTCCCGTAGTTAAAAATGCTTTTGGTGGTATAGATGTAGGTTCTTTTGCTACACCATTACTCTATGATATGGATACAGACGGAAAGTTAGACCTTATTGCAGGTAATCAAAATGGAAAAGTGTATTATTATAGGAATAAAGGCACTACCACTAGTCCTAATTTTATATTAGAGGACTCTTTTTTTGGTGAAATTGATGTACGCAGGTACGGTTATGGCAGTGCTTCTTTTGCTGTTCCCTGTATTGTTGACCTAAACAAAAATAACAACTATGATTTACTTGTAGGTTCGCAATCAGGATATTTGTATTACTATCCTGATGTCCAGGGTTTTGTAAGCAGTTCATATACACACACGGCTTTTCCCTTACAAGACTCTTCCTTTCAGAATATTGAACACGGCTTACGTTCTGCTCCTGCCCGTACGGATTGGAATAACGATGGTTATGATGATATTGCATTAGGATTAGTTACAGGCGGACTAAAAATGTATCAAAACAATGGTGTATTGAGTACAAATGGACAAGAGTTTGCTCTACCGAGTATTTTGAAGGTTTATCCTAATCCCGTACAGAATATTCTCCAAATTGAATTAAGTTCCTATCCAACAAAACCTGTAACTATTGTGCTTACTGACCTTACAGGAAAAATTCTCAAATCCTTAAATACTGAAAGTAATGTAAAAAGTTATACTTTAACTTTAACCGACCTGACAAATGGGATGTATATTCTCAAATATGAAAATCAAGCTCAAAAAATAGTAGTTCAAAAATAAAAGTTCAATTTTTATCCTATTTTTGAAAGTAAATTTGCATCAAATAGTGAAAATAAAATACCTTTTATCTCGCCTATATTTTTATTTACTTTGCAGGGTAATGAGGGTTTTTTTATTGGGAGTGTGCATTCTTATACTTGTTTGTACGAGTGTAGCACAAAGTTCATTGGAAGGTAAAATTACAGATATAAATAACAAACCTATACCCGGAGTGAGTGTATATCTACAAGACTCTCTACAATTTGCTACTACATCAGATACTACAGGATACTATAAATTAGTACTTCCACAAGGCAAACACTGGATAGTGTATAAACTTACAGGTAAAAAAACAGAACTGTATCAGGCAACACTAAGAAAAGCAGAAAAACAGGTTAGAAATATCGTTCTGACTGATGATGCCGTTAATACTGATGTAGTGCATATCAAATCTCAAAGTGATGACAATTTTAATATCAAAACCAAAGACATAGATGTAATGCCCATTCCCGCGGGAGGCATAGAAAAATTGCTCAAATATCTACCTGGTGTAGTGAGTAATAATGAATTTAGTTCACAGTATTCTGTAAGAGGGGGCAATTATGATGAAAACCTTATTTACGTCAATGATATAGAAATTTACAGACCTTATATGATTCGTAGTGGACAACAAGAAGGGCTTGGCTTTATCAATCCTGACCTTACAGAAAATATTTATTTCAGTACAGGCGGTTTTGAAAGCAAATATGGCGATAAAATGTCGTCTGTATTAGCAATTCAGTATAAAAAACCTGAAAAATTTGCAGGTTCTGCACAACTCGGTGTACTTGGGGCAAATCTTCATTTAGAAGACCGTAGTAAAAATGAAAAATTTTCCTATTTGTTGGGAGTACGTTATGCCACTACACGATATTTACTTAATTCATTAGATACAAAAGGAAACTATCAGCCGAATTTTACAGATATTCAGTCTTGGCTAGAATATAAACCATCTAACAAACTGTCCTTTGGAATGTTAAATACATATGCGCGCAACAACTATCAGTTTTTTCCTACAAATAGAGAAACAACTTTTGGTACTATTAAAAATGTTTTACGGCTGTTTGTTGCTTTTGAAGGACAGGAGTTTGCAAGGTACAGCACTTTTCTTAATGGTTTAGTTACAACCTACAAACCTAATTTTAATTGGACGCATAAAGCTATTATCAGTACCTATTTTTCTAAAGAAAGTGAAGTTTTTGATGTAGAGGGTGGATATAGGCTTTGTGATGTAAATGCTAATCTTGGTAATGAAGGTTTTAATGAATGTGTGTTTGACAGAGGAATAGGTACGTATTATCAGCATGCAAGAAATTTTCTTAATGTACAAGTGTTAGCAGGAGATTATAAGGGTAGTTGGATAAATGACAGTGTAACGCACAAGATAGAGTTTGGTACTAGAGCAGAGCAAAACCTTATTTTTGATACACTCAAAGAATGGAATGCGATAGACTCCGCAGATTTTGTATCTATGGGGGATTATCTTAAAACAAATATAACTCTGCAAAGCACACGTTTTCAAGGATACGCACAATATAAACGCTTCTGGCGAGATAAAATTAACCAACAGAACGTTGTTCAATTCTGTATAGGTGCAAGAGCTAATCATTGGACGTATAATCAGCAGACGCTATTTAGCCCGCGTATGCAAGTTACATATACCCCACAACATTGGAAACGTATCAAAAAAACAGGAGATACTATCCCTGTAAATATAGAGTTCCGATTAGCCACAGGAGTATATCAACAACCGCCATTTTATAGAGAACTTCGTAACCGCGCGGGAGTGCTTAACCCTGAGATTAGAGCACAAACTTCTGTACATTATATTGCAGGAACAACATACAGTCTTAAAATATGGAATAGACCGTTTAAGATTATGTCTGAAGTGTATTACAAACAGCTTTTTAACCTTATTCCGTATGATATAGAAAATGTACGTATACGTTATTTTGCACAGAATAATGCACGCGGTTATGCCACAGGCTTTGATTTTAGAATAAATGGCGAATTTGTAAAAACCGTAGAAAGTTGGTTTTCTTTGAGTATCATGCAGACTAAGGAGAATATAGATGGAGATAAAGATATTTATGGCAACGATAGAGGCTATATTCCACGCCCTACTAATCAAATGGTAACGGCACAGATAGTATTTCAAGACTATTTACCCAAAAATCCTACTCTTAAAGCCAATTTAGCTTTGGTATATGGTTCAGGATTGCCATTCGGTCCGCCGAATAATCCTGCATTTAGAAGTATATTCAACATGCCTGCATACCGCAGGGTAGATGTAGGTATCAGCAAACTCATTTCTTATGATGACAGCCGCAGGGTAAAATCTATTTGGATAGGTTTAGAAGTCTTTAATGTATTTCAGATTGCTAATACTATCTCATACATTTGGATAGAAGATGTGTACGGAACACAGTTTGGAGTACCAAATTACCTTAGTCAGCGCTTACTGAACCTAAGGGTACAGGTTAAGTTTTAGCTTATTTTTCGCAAGATAGTGTTAATCAGAAAAGGGTATATGGCTTTACAACAACTCTTTAAAATAGCAGGTGCAGAGTGTATTATTATGAGTTTATGGAAAGTAAGTGATGAGGCTACGCGGTTATTTATGACTGAATTTTATGAAAATTGGCAGAAAAAAGGTATGAGTAAGCGTGTTGCCTTTGAAACTGCCCAAAAAGAAATCCGAAAAGAATATAAAGAACCGTATTATTGGGTCATTTTTGTGATGATAGAGTAGTTTTTTACTTCATTTTTTATACATTTCTAACGCTTCTTTTACACTACCATGTTTTAATAACAGTGTTTTTGCTTCTTGATAAGGTAAATTCAATAACTCAATCAGCATGTTTGTACCTCTTTCTATTAGTTTTTGATTGGTCAATTGCATATTTATCATTTTATTTCCTTTTACTCTGCCGAGTTTTATCATAATGCTGGTGCTTATCATATTTAAGACGATTTTTTGGGCTGTACCTGCCTTCATACGCGTAGAACCTGTAATAAATTCTGCACCCGTAAGTACTTCTATGGTATGATGTGCTACTTTACTAATAGGACTATCTACATTACAGACTAGACCTGCTGTGTACAAACCTTGTTCTTTTGCTGTCTTTAAAGTTCCAAGTACGTAAGGCGTTTTTCCTGATGCTGAAATTCCAAGAATGCAATCCTTTTTGCTAATTTGGTAATTTTGTAAATCTTTCCAGCCTTGTTCTGTATCATCTTCGGCAAATTCTACTGCTTTGCGAATAGCCGTGTCTCCCCCTGCAATAATGCCAACAATCACATTGTCCAAGCCAAAAGTAGGTAAGCATTCTGAAGCATCAACAATCCCTAATCTGCCGCTTGTACCTGCACCTATATAAAACAACCTTCCTCCTGCTTCAAGACGAGTATGACATTGCTGTACTACTTCTTTAATAACAGGTAAAACCACTTCAATGGCAGAGATAACTTTGCTGTTTTCCTGTAAAATTCCTGTAAGCAATTCGTTTATAGTGAGTTTTTCCAAGTTGTTATACTCTGATTCTGCTTCGGTATGTTTCATAATTCTAATATAACACTATTGCTTTTTGTCCATTCTATCAAAGTTGTAACTGTATCTGGTGTAAGAGGATTGCCACTAATACGTATTTTTTTAACGTTTTTTGGAAAAATATCAGCTTGTATAGTGCGAAGATTATTATTGCGCACATCTAATACTTCTAATGCTGTAAAATGCTTAATACCACTAAGTTCAAGCAAAGCGTTATTGGATAAATCTAATTCTTGAAGTTGGGGATTTTCTTCTAAACCTGTTATAAATTGCACAAAAGCGCAGCCTGTAATACTCAATTTTTTAAGTGTTTTTATATGCGGTATTTTATCTATTCTTTGCAATTCACGGTTAGAAATATGTAAAGTGTGTAGATAACTTACATTTTGAAGTGCGTTGTACATATCGCTTATTTGCACAGGTGAAGCATAAAGTTCTTGCAAGTTTTTAAGATACCTTAACCCTGACCAGTCCGTTATTTTACATTGTTTTACATACAACTGTTCTAATAAAGCCTGATTTTGTAGTCCTTCCAGAGAATTTATGATTTTGTTACCAGATAAAATAAGCGTTTTCAACTGCGTTAAATTTTCCAGACCTTCTGCTTTTTTGATTTTATTATGCCCTAAATCTAAATAAGTGAGCGAATGCAGAGTTTCTAATCCTTCTATTTTACGAATATCATTGTAGGATAAATCAAGATGAGAGAGTTTTTCTAAATGCACTATGTTTCCAATATTGCGTATATAGTTGTGGCTTAAATCTAGATGGTTCAGATGAATATTTTGCTCTAATCCTTCTATCACACTAATTTCATGGTGAGATAGTATCAACTTTTGTAAAGCAAAACAATCTTCTAAACCCTCAATCTGTTCAAATTTCTCTTCTCTTTCATCAGAAATGTAGTTGTAGTCAAGGTTAAGTACTTCTGTGGTATAAGGAGATGCCCCAATAAAAATGGATTCTAAATAGTCTTTCATATTTTAGATGAATACACAAAGTAAAACAAAATTTACTTTTTTCAATTGCATTTGTATATCCATATTTTGAAATATATTTGCCAAAATATCTTTTTACACCTATTGAAAACATGAACAAAGCAGTACTATACAAGTTGTTTATTGTAATTTTAGCAGTTGTTTTTGTAGCAGAAATCCTTTTTTTGCTCTGGGCATGCGGCAGGCATCTGGATTTTACAGACGAGGCTTTTTATGTATTAAGTTCCCTCTACCCTGAACAGTTCACTACCCGTTTTTCCGATTTTGGGTATCTTAATGCGGCAATTATGAGTATAACGGGAAGGAATCTTCATTTATTACGAGCAGTAGGACTTTTTATTTTATTCGTTAGCAGTTTTGGAACAGTGTATCAAAGTTTATTATACACTGAAAAACAAATACAAATCTCTTTTGACAGAAAAGAACGCTATGTATGGATACTCACAGGCATGATTGCAAGCGTAGGATATTATTTCTGGGGTATGACCACTCCTTCCTATAATTTTTATTCTCTTGTTGGCATACTCACAGCACTTACAGGGTTCCTACAACTTTTGAACAATAAAAAATATATATATGCTGTGTTTTTATTGTCTTTCGGAATACTGGTATTATACATAGGTAAACCTACCTCTGCGCTGTTTTTTGTATTTTGTATTACGATATGGACAATAATCGCTCATTTTCTTAAACTTTTAGAAACTCGTGAGCTAATCAAGCCTTTGTTAGGGTCAGCAGTTTTGTTTTTTATCTTGTTTTTAATTTATATTCTTGCAATATATGGAAGTTTTAATGCATATCTTAAACATATACAACACACACAACAACTTTTATCCACAGTAGGTTATTCACCTGAACTTATTAGAAAAAATATTATTAGTTCTGTTTTGTCGGAACTGGAAAAATTTTACTTCTTGACTCCTTATAGTCTGACCATAATTATCTTTTCTTTATTTTACAAGAAACAGCATTTTATGAGTTTTAAGACGGAGAAACTCTATTTTTACCTGATTGCACTTCTGATAGTATTTGGAGGATTTTTCAGCCATAAAGGAGTTTCATGGAAATGGGCATGGGGATACATGGCTATTTTATATGCTGCAATTGCATATTTTATTTTTTATTTGATACATGTCAGACAAAGCATAAAGCAGATATTTATTTTTTTGTTCTTGTTTATATCAGCAAGTATTTCTTATGTATTTGGCACAAACAATTATTTCAGTATAGCTTTGTCAGGAGCATATCTAATTATAGCAATAGGTTTAATGTACCTATCCGTATGGATATATCACGCAAAACAAAATTTTATAGCTATTTTTGTAAGTATATCACTGATAGTTCTGTTCAGTTTGAGTACATTAGGTCAATTTTTTATGCACCCTTACCGAAGTGAGGTAAAATTATATCAACACAAAGATAAGCTAAATATTTTAGGTGGTATTTATGTAGATAAACATCATTCCAACTATGCAAAACAGTTGCAAGACATACAAAAAAAACACCCCGAGATAGAAAAATTTGAATATCTGATAGATATAAGTGGTAAATCTGGGGTTAATTTAATTCTGAACAAAAAATATCTTGGACAGTCCTGGGTAGTATTGGAAAAAACAGATACTTATTATCATTTTGCAAATAGCATTCTCAAAAGTGTTCCTTTAAGCGAAATTAAAAAATCTATTTTGCTCACTAATGAAGTATTACCAATTGAAAAGATACTCAAAGATATTCCGCTTAGTTTTCCTGAAAATTATACCTGTGTAGGCAAAGTATACAGTATGCCTGAAAAAGAATATCACCTGCTATGGATTCCAAAATAAGTTCCTATTTATTTTTTGGAGAAAGATATGCGCGGGTCTACCAGTGCGTAGAGAATATCAGACAGGAGCATGCCTAACAAGGTTAAAAATCCGCTTAATGTAAATACGGCTATAATAGTAGGATAATCCCTTGCGTGAATAGCATTAAAACTTAATTTGCCCATACCGGGTATAGAAAAAATAGTTTCAATAATTACAGAACCGCTGATAAGTGTAGGCAGTACGTTTCCTAATAGAGTAATAATAGGAATAATAGAGTTTCTGAACGCATGTTTCCATATAACACTTTTCTCGGTCAAACCTTTTGCACGTGCAGTGCGTACATAATCCTGACGAATATTTTCTAACATTCCTACTCGCATTTGTCTGCTAATAAAGGCAAAAGAAGTATAGGTGATACAAAATACAGGCAGACACAAATGCCATATCCAATCATTTAAGCGTTTCATGAAAGACCAGCTTGGGTTGTGCATAGTGTCCTGTACGCCGCTGGCAGGAAACCAGTGTAAATAATCACCACCTGCAAAAAATATAATCAGCATGGTAGCTATCCAGAAAGGTGGTAAAGAATATAAAGTAAAAACTCCCACAGTAGCTATTCTGTCTGATAAAGAATTTCTGTGTGTGGCAGAATGTACGCCGAGAGGTATAGAAATGCTGTATGCTATAATAATAGAAATTAGACTGATTATCAATGACCACCGTATGGCTTCGGGTATTTTTTCCCGTACAGGTCTTTTATCTTGATAAGAGTACCCAAAATCACCCTGAATAAAACGCGATAGCCATCTGTGATACTGATTTTTGAATCCATAAAAATGAATACTTGGAATATAGTTTTTCCATTTCTGAGGATTGTTTTTTACAAGTTCAATACAGTTTTTTACTTCATTTAAGTGTTGCAGACAGGAAGAAAAATCGGTATGTTTTTGAAATGTGCTTTTTAGAGTATCTATATTGATGCTAATGTATTTGTATTCATAATTTCCTTTCAGTTCTGAAAGTTTGATTTGCGTTTTGATATACAAATCCTGACTTTTCTCGTCAGTAGTCTTTACATTGTAGAAAGCCTTTTCCAATTTTTTAAGAGATAAAAAATAACTTTGGATATACTTCCAGTTTCCGTACTCTGCTATCATTTTTTTGAGCATTTTACGTTCTACGGGTTTATGCACACGATACAAAGTATCAGGTTTAGCTAAACTTCCCAAAGCAAAATAAAATACAGGTAAATCAAGTCCTAATTCATGACGTTTTTGCAAATATTGTTTCTCACCAATTTCTTGATTAGCATTTTGTACATCAGCACTGCCTTGCATCATTACTTCCACTGGGTCCCCAGGTGCATTCAGGCTGATAACAAATGAAATCAACGAGATGACAATCAGGGTAGGAATAAAAAACAAAATCCGTTTTAATATGTATCTGAACATTAAATCCGTATAAAATTAGGTAAGCAAAGGTAAAAAAATAATTTCTTTATACGCAAATTTAGGTTATACAAGCTTACTAACGAATTAAAGTTACGGTTCCTGCTTTTTCCAAAAATCTACCTGTAATAATTCCTTTACAGGTAACAATGTATGAATATACACCTTCGGGAGCGTTTTCTCCATTCCAAAAAGTTGTATTGCCTTCATTTTCAAATACTTTTTGTCCCCAACGGTTAAAAACTATCACTTTTACTTGCGTTACACCACTGGTTTTTATCTCAAAAACATCATTATTTCCATCATTATTAGGTGTAAATGCCGTAGGTACAAAAATGTTTTCTTGCATATCAATAAAAATGTACTGTTTTTTGGTATTCGTAACGGAACAACCACTTATACTATCAGTATAAGTTAGCGATACATCATATCTGCCGCCATCTGTATATGTGTGCATGGGGTTAAGTTCAGTAGAAGCATTGCCATCACCAAAATTCCACAATACATTTCCTGTACCGCTCAGTTGGGAAGTAAAGTTTATCTCTGCACTTGCTCCTGCGGATATATTTACATAAGTGGGACTGGCAGTAAAATCAACAATAGGTGGTGAGAATACCTCTATACTATCTACAAAAGTATCTGTACATATTTCATTTTT